>NZ_JAUBPR010000054.1:0-41161 GCF_036700845.1 Microcoleus sp. S13_C5 | reverse complement strand
TCTCTTGTTTCATCTGTCGAAAGAATTCTTAAAGAATTTGGAGATAATTATGTAATTAATTTTGCTTAACTACTTAAAACTCAATACCGATAAGCCTTCCGGCGCATTGGCTCCCTGCACCAGAGCGGCTTGCAGCGCTTCCACACCCCCACCGTCGCGCCTGGGTATGACAGTAGTCAAATCCGTCAGGATGGCAGTGCCGATGCCCGTATTTAGCAAGTTGCTCAGGCCGACTACATTTAGGGGAATTTTCGCTTGTAGCGCCCGAAAAATTTTACTCCGCTGTTCCTCAGACAGGAGATTGGCGTATGCTTGCAGTTTGGCGGGGACTTTTCCTGTTTCTGCGAGTTCGCGCAAATCCGCAACCGATATTGACGATTCTAAAATACCTTTGCGGACAACAACCGTTTCTGCTGCTTTTACAGAGGATGTCGCGTCGCTCAAAGGGCCGATCGAAATCGAACCCAAAACACTCGCCACTGAAGAAAACCATCTGAAATTTGGTCTGATGCTCATTTTTACCTTATTGAACTAGAGGGGGTAGATCACCATATTCTCAAAATTCTCCCAGATACCGAGATATTGTTCTAGATGCCGAGAAATTGCGTCCATCGGAGTGCGATCGTCAAGACCTCTACGCATATTTACTTGTCGATCGCACATTCCGTACCTAAGTGCACTTCTCGTGCGGGTGCTAATGATGATGAGTTGAAGGATTTTTTAATCGGCAGCCCAAAAAATACAAACTTCGCGAGTGAAAAGAGCGAGCCAGTGTATTTCCGAACCGCACAAAGGTGCGGAAATTTTCCTAGCTATTCCGTTGGATTAGGATTAAATATAAGACTTACACAATTGTCACAAATAGGGCTTAAATTTTAGGTATGTAGTTGCGCTTGTGCGCTCTTAGTTAGGAAAGAGCGAGTCGAGCGCAACTACATACCTTTGTTGAATTTGCCAGTTGGCTTTAGTCCTAAAATTTTAACCGCAGATGAATGCAGATTCATAACATCATCTGCGGTTAAAATATCCCTCAAGATACAGGAAAATAAACAACAAGCATCGAGATATCTGCGTGAACCCGGGCGATCGCTTCTGGTTCTTTGAGAGTTCCAGGTTTTTCCCACAAATTCTGGTGAGAAATTGTTGTTAAAATCAGCAAATCGTGTTCTAACAAATTCTGCGAAACTAGCTTGATAAAATTTCCTCGCACCCGATTTACTGGTATCTCAGAAAGAATTTCCACCTCCGCCGCACTTTTGTTGCTTTGTTCCCGTTTTGTCGCCACCAACAACACTTGCAAAGTCGCCTTGAGTTCGTCGGCTAAACTCTTAGCAATATCCACGGTTTCCTGAAATCCAAACCGAGTCAACTCGCTGTCAGTTACGGCCAAAAGAACTCTGGCTGTATTCTGGAGAGGATCGGGAAATCGAGCAATCAGTACGGGTACGGGCGATCGCCTGATCACAGTATCAATGATGCTGCCAAAAAAATTGTCGCGAGTCGTGGAAAATCCCTTCCAACCGCAAACTATTAAACTAGCTTCGCGTTCGGTTGCACTCCGCAGAATTCCGCGATCGATCGCATCATCTATCCTCGCGATCGGTTCAACCGCACAAGCAGCAGCATGGGCCACAGTTTCCGCAGCCGTCAACAGTTGAGTTTGCTGCATTTTATCTGCCGGTGAAATTGCTTCGCCGCGATCGGACAAAATATGCAGCGGCAGCAAAGTTCCCTGAGATGTTTTTGCTAAAATCAAAGCCAAACGCAGCAAATTATCTTCCGTATTCGGATTAGCAACAGGCACTAAAACTCGCTCTCCCCATGACTTCTTTCCCGCAGTAGCAGCCGGCAAACTTGACCCCGGCTGCTGCATTTCTTGACCCCACCGAGATACAATCCAAGGAGAAGCGACACAAGTTACTAAAATCATGGCAATGATGCCGTTCACCGTTACGCGATCGACCAATTTAATCTCAAAAGCCACCGTAATAGCCGCCAAAGTAGAAGCAGCTTGAGCAACAGAAAGACCGAACATTACCATAATGCTGGGAAACTCAAAACCAAATAATTTCCCCGGTAGCCAAGCTGCCAAAAACTTGCTCACAACCTCAGCTAAAATCATCACCGCCGCCACCAACAAAGACTGCGGCTGCTTTATCAGAATTAGCGGGTCAATTAACATCCCCACAGAAATCAGAAAAAACGGCACAAACAGCGTATTGCCAATAAACTCAATCCGATTCATCAGGGGACTCATTTTGGGAATAATTTGAGTAATGGCAATCCCCGATAAAAATGCACCAATAATTGCCTCAATTTCAATTAGTTCTGCTGCGTAAGAAACTAGAAATAGGGTAGCCAATACAAATATAAATTCGGCATTTTCGTCGTGTCCGAATTTCTTAAAAAACCAGCGACCGATTTTGGGAACGCCCCACAAAGTAGCAAAAGTGTAGATAGCCAGAGATGGAATGAGAAACAGCCAAAATTCTAGAGTTAGATTTCCTTTGAAAGCTTTAACAACAATTGCCAGCACCAACAGTCCCAACACATTCGTAATTAAAGTCCCGCCCAAAGTCGTAGTAATAGTCTGAGTTCGCATCAATCCCAATTTTGTGAGAATTGGCAGCGCTAACAGGGTGTGCGTAGCGAAACAAGAAGCAACTAAAATTGAAGCCAGCCAGCTATATCCCAACAGCAACATCGCTGCTGTCCCCAATATCATCGGTAGCGAAAAAGTAGCCAGCCCAAATATGACAGCTTTGTCCGCATTGAGTTTGAGGTCGTCGAGGCTAGTTTCCAGTCCCGCTAGGAACATCAAAAACAGCAATCCTACAGTACCTAACAAAACAATAGTAGCGTCCCGTTGCAGCAAATTGAGACCGTTGGGCCCGACGATTACGCCAGCAATAATTAAACCAACTATTCCCGGTAGTCGCAAGCGCTCAAATACCAGCGGCGCGAGTAGCATGATTGCTAAAAGAACTAGAAAAACGGGAACGGGAGCGGTAATCGGGCCAGAAGTTAACATAAATTTCACCCTAAATATTGGCAGCGAACTGCTACCATATTTAAAAGGAAATAATCAAAATATCTATCAATCTAAAGAGGTATTATCAATAATTGACAGCGTAATTTTTAATAAGTAAGACTGGGCGGGAGTAAGTCGGTTTATTGGGAAAATATGGGTTTTATGACGAGAAATTGGGTGGAGCACGAACTCCGATAAAAAAAACTATCTTTTTTGCGGGAGGGACAAAAACCCGGTTAAGAGTCAAAATAACAGGTTGTGAGCGATCGACTTTTAACGCCGAAACCTGGTTTTTGATCCTATTTGCGTTCACCACTATGTAGGTATCAAATGCAAGGGGAAACAGACATATATCCCAAGATGGACTTTGGTAAACTCGGTCTAATTCAGAAACCCGGTTTCTTTAAAAAACCGGGTTTTTCACCACAACAGACAATTTAAATGGGTTAGTCTTGGACGCGAAAAAACCAGGTTTCTACGCAACGTACTTAACCGTAGCCTTACGGTAGCTAAGTATGTATTTGTTGTCAAGATTTGTCCATCTAATTTTCAATGATAGGCTAAGCTAGCGACACAATACTAGCTCGCTCGTAAGGCAATCTGTTTGTCGGCAAAACTTCCAGATTAATTTGCAACGAATCCAAAGCCGGATTTTCGGCTAGCAGCTTTTGCGTCAAACTCTTATTAAGAATTTCCCAGAAATCCGTTTCATTGGGATAATTAGTCAAGAAACTGTCGATGCTTTTGTAAATCGGCACAAAGTCGGGATACTCATCCTGCGTAATTCCTGGTTTGTACTGATATTTGACATCAATATTGAGGTTATTCAAACCCTGGTGATCTATCGAGTAATTAGGAAGCTTGAAATCCCAGGCTTCGCCTAATTTACCATCTTGAGTGCGAGTAACGGTACTGCTGCGCTCGTAAGGCAATTGGTTGGTCGGTAAAACGTCCAAATTAACCGTCACAGACGAAATTGCCGGATTGTCAGAAAGCACTTTTTCGGTCAGATTGTTGTTGACAATTTCCCAAAAATCTGTTTCGTTCGGGTAGTTAACTAAAAGATTGTCAATGCTCTTGTAAATAGGCACAAAATCAGGATACTGATAATTTTGAATCCCGTCTTTGTACTTATAATTTACATCAATATTCAGGTTGTTTAACCCTTGATGATTAATTGGGTAATTTGCAAATGTAAAATTCCATTTCTGCGTCAGTTGAGCATCGGACGGAAAGAAAGCAATTCCTATTGGACGCTGTAGCTTGCTGTCGGGAGGGACAAAAATAGAACTGTTACTCGACCCCGGATTTCCCGATATTGGCAGCGGTTCGTCAGTCTGACCGTTATACCGCAAAACCGCGCCGGCACCGTTAGCATTAGCGCGGTTGTCAAAGCCAACTGCAAACAAATTGCCGATCGGCGAAAAGGCCAAACTACCTACATAATTGCTGCTGGGCGAAGTATCAGTATAATTGGTAGATAAAACCTTGACCAATTCCCCACTTTTTAAATTGTAGCGCCTGATATCGTTAGCAAAATCGCTGACATAAAGGTCGCCGTCAGCGGGCCCGATTGCCATTCCCAAAAGACTTGCAAATCCCTGACTCCGAGGCGAAGGATCGGGCGAAGCAAAGATACTTGACTGCCGGGTTTGCGGGTTGTAACGCAGCACCTGACTGGGGAAACTTGCGCTATAATCTGCTTTACCATTGCGAGCAACACTCCCCTGCGTTGTCACATACAAATTGCCGTCAGGAGCAAACAGTAAACCGTTCGGGCCATTCAATCCTCCCGCTTGCTGATTTCCCGAAGCAAATACATCAATAAACTGTCCTGTTTTGCCGTTATATCGGAGAATTTGGTCACTCAAAAAACTGCTGACATAAAAATTACCGTCAGGGCCAAAAGCTAAACCGTAAGGGCGAAACAATCCGCCAGTTTCATCGACCGCCGTGTTCGGATTATCGCCGACAAACTTGTCAATAAATGCGCCCGTAATTCCGTCATACCGCAATACCGCAGATGCTGTCGGTTCTCCAGAATTTCCGGGCTTTTCGCCGCTACTAACGTAAATGTCCGACTTATCATCGCCATTGCCATCTGGCCCAAAAACGATCGTATCTGGATTAGACAAACCGCCGCTTCCCGGTGAAATAAATTCGCCTAGAAAATTGCCGGTATTGCCGTCAAACCGAAGTACATTATTGCCCCTGCTATTGCCAACTAGGAAAGTTCCTTGAGGATTGCTGGGTTTAGTGCGAGTAACTTTGCTGGTGCGGCTATAGGGCAAGTTTGGGCTTGGCAAAACGTTAAAATTGATATCAATTGCCGCCAAGGCAGGATTTTCATTGAGGATATTTTGAGTCAAGTTTTTATTGACAATTTCCCAAAAATCTGTTTCGTTCGGATAGTTGGTTAAAAACTTATCAATGCTATTGTAAATTGACCGGAAATCTGGATATTCATTTGGGGTGATTTCCGGCTTGTACTGGTAACCTATATCAATATTGATCTTGTTCAATCCTTGGTGATTAATTGCGTAGTCTTTCAAGGAGAAATTACCATCTTCTTTGAGTTGACCGGAACGACTGCGGAAAACTGTACTTGTTCGATCGTAGGGCAATCTGTCTGTTGGCAAAACTTCAATTTTAATGCTAATATCTGTCAGTGCCGGATTTTCATTAAGCACCTTTTGCGTCAAATTTTTGTTAACAACTTCCCAAAAATCTGTTGCGTTCGGGTAGTTAACTAGGAAATTATCAATACTTTGGTAAATGGGAACAAAATCGGGATATTCGTTCGGGGTAATTCCCGGTTTTAATCCGTAACCAACTTTGAGGTTTAGGGTGTTTAAACCTTGGTGTTCGATGGTGTAATCTTTTAAATTGAAAGCCCAGTTTTCATCAGGAAATAGGGAAGAAGTTCGGGATAGGGTGAGTTCTGGCACGCCACCACTATCACCAACAGCCAAATCCATCCCTGTCAGTTCGTCTCTCTGAACTTGAGTGGAGACAGCGCTCTGGGATTTTATACTACTATCAACTTTAAGATTGTCGCCTCCTGACGATTGGATACCGAAGTCGGTGGATGGCTCAAAAAGGCCGATCGCACTACCAGTCGCAGCAGCCGCCCAATCGGGTTTTTGAGTCGAATCGTAGCTGGTATCAAATAAACCTTTGGTATCCCCGACGGCACTTTGGCTGATCCGATTTAAGCGCTCGAACTTACTGCCCAATAAGTCTTGTATTGCCGCTGAAACACCCACAACATTTCCCGGAATCTGGTTTTCTTCAAACAGTCCTGCTGTGTTAAACATAAGGTATTTTTTTAGATACACCCGCCATCGGGAAGGAAGTTAAAAAGATTATACTCTCTTTCGCCAAAAAATCAAGTACCTTAAGAAGTGTTTTATTTTTGTTTACCCAAACTAAAACAGAAAATTGTCCCCTTTCTCAATCCTCTCGTTTGCCGTTGCATGGGTATTGTTCAAATGTCAAACAGTCAACACTCAATAGAAATTTCTGCGAAAAACCGGATTTCTAGTTCCCCGCGCACCAATCCTGATTTGGCATACCCCTAAAAAAGGGAAACGTGCTTTTATCCCTTGCTCTTCTCTATTTAAAATCTAAAACGGGGAAAGGTTTCGCCGCTTCCATCTGCGCCGCTAAAGCAATTAAAGTTGCTTCCGCCGCCGGCCGCCCGATAATTTGAATTCCCACGGGCACACCGTTGTTATCTAAAATTGCAGGAAGTGCGATCGCAGGCAAACCGCTAGCATTAAACGGCGGACAAGGAGCTACCCAATTAATAATGCGCTGCAAAGTTTCTTCAAAACTCAAATCCGCCCACTCTCCAACCCGGATGGGGGAGTGCATATAAGTCGGCAAAACTAACACATCAAATTTTTCAAAGAATCCCACAATCCGCCGTGAAATAACCTGCATTTGATTCACCGCCCGCAAATATTCCCCAGCGGAAATAGTTCTTTCTAAAAGCCAGCGATTCATGGGTTCCAAAGCAGGGCCTGGAATGCCACTTGCCGCCGCCCCCGACTGCCAAATTGCGATAAACGGTTCGATTAAACCCGTAAAATCTGGGCATCCAGGTTCGACATCATGACCCAAATCTGTCAATAATTTTACTGTTTCGAGTACCGCTTGCTGACAGATAGCCGCAGCCTCGCCCACAGGGGAAATAGTCGTAGAAAACGCAATTCGCAGTTTGCCCGACTTTTGACGGGAAGCCTCTAAAAACGTCGGATTTGAATCAGGTAGCCAGTACGGATCGCCTGTTGTGTAGCCTGACATCACGTCCAAAAGTGCGGCGGCGTCAGCTACAGTGCGCGCCAGTGGGCCGTTGGCAGAAATGCCGCTGAGGTAATCTCCGACAGGTGCCCAAGAAACTCGCCCCCGCGACGGTTTAATGCCCACTAAACCGCAGCAGGAAGCCGGCCCTCGAATCGAACCGCCGCCGTCGGAACCTTGGGCGATCGCGCACAAACCCGCTGCTACAGCCGCCGCTGAGCCTCCGCTAGAACCTCCGGGCGTATAGTCTAAATTCCAGGGATTGCGGGCGGGCGGGAAACCTTCTGGTTCGGTGTAAGGTAATGAGCCAATTTGAGAGGTTGCTGTTTTCCCCAGAATGTTAAATCCCGCTGCTTTGATCCGCCATACTACTGACTCGTCGTAGGCAGAGATGTTACCCAGCAAAGCCTGAGCGCCGTAGGTACAGGGAAGGCCGGTAACTGGTGTCAAGTCTTTAATGGCGATCGGCACTCCGAAAAAAGGTGGCAATTCCTGTGGCTTGTTTAACCCAGCTAGTTTTTCGGTTTGAGATTTAGCTAGGGCGATCGCCCGCTCGGCCGTTACAGTAAAATAACTGCCAAGCTCAGGGTTTAATCGCTCAATCCGTTCCAAGTACAGATTGACAATTTCTAAAGGCGACACTTCCAGGGTGCGGATCGACTCCGCCAACTCCAGAGCTGGAGTAAAAGCCCGCTCGACAGAATTCATCGGTTTAAGTCCTTAATATTTGAATGAAGTATCAATTTATACTGCTTGAGTGCGGAAAACTCTTTCCATTAAAAATTTTATCCAAAAATGTAGAAAATCCCTATTTGGTCGTAGATAGAGAGTGAGCGCATCCTCCTATTGGCAGAATATTTCCTTTGTATTGCACAAGTAGAACCCTATCTTGCGATAGACTGAGGAGAACAGTTAAGCTTTTGTGCAAGAGACGCACAATGGCGATCGGCATTGTCCAACTCCCACAAATCCTCTGTTCGAGTCAGCCTTCTCACCAACTTAAGGTAGCGCATATGACACAACAGCATCCGCCAGCTCCTCGCCCGCCCGTACCCGGAGCCCCCCCACCGCCAGGAATGCCCCGCCCTCCAGCTCCCGGGATGCCCCCCAGAGCAGCAGGAATGCCGCCCGCACCGCCGCCAGCACCAGCACCGCCGCCAGCACCAGCGCCGCAATCCTTCGCCACACCTAAAGGCCCCATCTCCAGCAACGGCGGAGTTCCGAGTTTGAAAGAGCTAGTAATCCGAGCCAAAGAAGAAGGAGTATCCGACCTTCACCTCGGAGTAAACGAAGTTCCCCGCTTCCGCACCCGGGGCGAGATTGCCGACATCGGCTATCCACCGACGGATTTAGATACGTTTTTTGGCTGGTTGCGGGAGTGCATGAGCGATGAAGAAATTGAAATTTTCCAAAAAACCCTAGACTTTGACGGCGCTTTCGACTTCGGATTCGTGCGGATTCGGATCAGTTGCATGGACTCCTTGGCCGGCCCGGCAATGGTGCTGCGGCTAATTCCTGCCAAAATAATGACACTGGAGGAATTGAAGCTGCCGGAGGTCTTTAGGAAAATATGTGGCTACCACAAAGGGCTGATTTTGGTGACAGGCCCGACAGGTTCGGGTAAGTCTACCACGTTGGCCGCGATGATCGACTACATCAATAAGAATAAAGCCTACAATATCATCACGATCGAAGACCCGGTAGAATTCGTACACGAAAGCAAAAAATCCTTGATCAAGCACCGGGAAGTCGGCAGGCACACCCTCAAGTTTATGAGCGCTCTCAAAGGCGCTCTGCGACAAGACCCGGATATGCTGCTAGTAGGAGAAATTCGGGACAGAGAGACGGTGGAAATCGCCCTCAAAGCCTCTCAAACCGGTCACTTAGTTGCAGGAACCCTGCACACCAACAGTGCGGTTAAAACTCTGAACCGGATTCTTGATATGTTCGGGGCGGAAGAACAGGATGCCATACGGGTTTCAATTTCCGAATCCCTAGTGGCAATTATTGCTCAACTGCTGTGCAAAACCACAGACGGAAAGCGGGCTGCTTTCCACGACGTTATGATCAATACCGACGTGGTTAAGGAATACATTCTGAAGGGCCAGAATGAGGAAATCAATCAAATCATGATCAAAGATACTTATGAAGGCATGACGACGATGAATAAGTCGCTCTACGGTCTTTATCAAGAAGGTCGGATTACTGAAGAACTTTGTGTAGAGAACTCGCCGTTCCCGAACGAAATGGCTCAGATGCTCCGAGGTCGAGTCTAAAGGTCGAGTGTTAACAGTTAACTGTTAACAGTTAACTGTTAACTTTTATTGGTGTACTGAATTGAAAGTCGATCGCCCGATTTTGCCAGAAATTTTCAAAGGCATTGCGCTGTTTACGCCTGGGGGAGACTTAATCTATTGCATAGACCCCCGCAAGCAAACTCAGTGGCATTTGCAGTTGTGCGTAGCTCTACAGGAGATCCTCGGTTTGTCGGAACCGCCGCATTTTCTGATACCTTGCTACACGGCAACCGTTGACTGCTGGCTCGATCCAGGCGATCGGCAGGTGCGGCTTGCTGCCGAGGCTTACCCCCCCGTGCTGCGACATCAAACGCTGCTGAACGCCATTTTTGGGACTGGGGACTTAGTGTGGCATCCCCGGAGCGAAGAAATGTGCGAACCGATGGCAATTGCTACTTATCACGAACAATTCCCCGAACTTTGGGAAAATCACGACTTAGTTGTACAGTATGCCAGCCCCGAAGCTCGATCTTACTGGAGCAGTTCGATAGCACCTCCCTTGGGCTTTCCGCAATCGCAGCAGACTCCGCTTCCCAAACCAACAGCACTCACCCCACCGCCACAAACTCAAGGGTACGTTTTGCGTTTGTTTGTTTCCGGCAGCAACCCCAGCACCGAACGCACCCTCGAAACTTTACACCAGTTTTTAGAGCAATGCCTCGATCGTCCCTACACTTTAAAAGTAATTGATGTTTTGAAACATCCAGACCAAGCTGAGGCAGATCAGATTTCAGCAACTCCTACTTTGATTAAAATCTGGCCGAAACCCGTGCGACGAATTGTCGGCGAATTGAATGATAATGAAAAAATAGTGCGGCTGCTGAGCTATTCGGAATTTTAGATTGGGGCGAGGATTTTGGCGATTATTTAATACGGGCGATCGCGGTTTGAGTAGCGATCGAATTAACAACATTTAGTAATTCAGCCCTGGACGCAAAAAGTGGTTTGACTTTCTACTTATATCGGTCAGGTGTTCTTGGACCCTACACCCTAAATATAGAGGTTCTGCATCCAGGAGTGAATTGCGGGTGAGGCACTGCACTCACCGCGAATAATTAGGGTAACTTACTTGGCTTGAAAATGGTGGTAAGGTGCGCCGAAGAGCACCCTACTTTACCACAATCAATCTGGCAATTAGGAGAATTGAAAACCGTGCCTGATGTCAAAAAGGTCGATCGACTTAATCAGGAAGACAAACATCGGGAGCGCACAAATTGGGGAAATCCAAAGTTGTGACTTCCAGCGTGTCCAACTCAACTCTCCGAATTACATGATTGTTCGTATCAGCAACAAACAAATGAGGCCCGATCGCACTCAACCCTGAAGGTTCAAAAAATCGAGCCTTGAGACCTTTAGCATCAACCAAACCTGCTGTACCATCTCCAATCATGGTTCTGCACGTACCGCCCCGGTGGTCGATCCGCTTAATTTTGTGATTGTAAGTATCAGCCACCCAGAGGTAATTTTGAGCGTATTCAACACCCAAACAGTGCTGCAACCTGACCTCATCACCGCGACCATCTTTATCCCCAAAACCAAACAATTCACCGCTACCGCAAACAGTTCGCACCTTCGGGTCTTCATCTATACCCACAGCACGAATCGAACTAATTTCGCTGTCGGCAACAAACAACTCCGATCGATCCGTAGCGAGCCCGCTGGGCTGAGAAAAAGCAGATTCTGCAAGATTCCCGTCCACACAGGATTCTCTGCCAATACCCGCATAAGTGCCGATCGTGCCAGTGTCTAACTGCATTTCCCAAATTTGGTGGGAACCAGCCATTGCAATAAAAAGCCTATTTCCAACTCTTTCTAAATCCCAAGGCGAATTCAATTGCATTTCTAAACCCTTGCCACTGCGGGGTGAAATTTCGTGACTTTGTTCGCCGGTACCAGCAACAGTTTCTACCCGTTGAGTCGTAAAATCAATCTTTCTGAGAGCATGATTTTCCGTATCAGCAACATATAGAATTTGACTTTCTGCATCAAAAGCCATACCTTGAGGTGCAAAAAACTCAGCCTCTTCAAAGTCCCCATCAGTTAAACCCGGTTTGCCGCTACCGATGACGTGCAGCACCTCACCTTCGAGGGTGCTGACAACAATCCTATTGTGGCCGGAATCGGCAATAAATAAGCAAGAACCGACTAAGTTTTGTATGACAGAATTAGCCGGCCCTGGCAATACAGTTTCATCTACAGATTCATTTTCCTGACTCATTTCGCCCAAAAGCGCGACCTGTTGGTGAAGCTGTTTTGCCTCCGTTGCAGCGATCGCAAATGCCAGCACTTTACCGGGAAAAGCCAGCGGTGTTGATACAGGTTTGCGCTGTTTTTCTAAGCGAAAACTGAGTTGTTTAAAGTTGAGTGCATTTTTATCTTTGTATTCAGCAATTAACTTGCCAACTAAGTCGTCAAGTGCTTCTCTATTGCCTTCGCCGGAAACAAACCCAACTACATAACTTTCAGGATCGATCACCATTAAAGTCGGCCAAGCGCGAACCGCGTAGCTTTGCCAAACTTTCATGCCGCTATCTACGATTACGGGATGTTCGATATCGTAGCGGAGGATAGCTTGGCGGATGTTTTCTACTTCTTTTTCGTTTTCAAATTTAGCCGAGTGAACGCCGATAACCGTGAGGGAATCTTTATATTTTTGTTCGAGGTATTTTAAGTCTGGGAGAACGTGCAAGCAGTTGATGCAGCAGTACGTCCAGAAGTCGAGGAGGACGACCCGCCCTTTTAGAGATTCAATGGATAAAGGTTTTTCGGTGTTTAGCCAGGGGTAGTTTCCGGGGAATTCTGGTGCTCTGACGCGAGGCATGGCATCTCCTGGGTAGGATGTGAATGATTTTTTTACTTCTTTAATTTAGCGGGAAGTTTAGCGCCATGGGGAAAAAGCTGGTTAAACCTGGGCTTTTGGAGACAGCCAAGATGGCTGTGCCACCAGAGGGGAGTGAGTTCATTGCTCATATTGCCACCTTGAATACTTTAGTCTGTAGAACTTTTGTATTCAAAACCTTACTATTTCTCTCTATGCAGCCTAGCAAACTAGACCAAACTTTAGGACTAGAAATACAACGTCGTCGCATAGAGAAACGTTGGTCACAAGAATATCTGGCAGAAGTCACAGGTCTGCACAGAACCTATATCAGCCAGCTTGAGCGAGGGCTGAAAAGTCCATCTGTTAGAGTTCTTAGTCACATTACAAATGCTCTGGACATAACAATGGGTGAATTTTTACGAGTTGTAGAGGAACTCTTGAGTGCTGACGGAAAACGAGATTGAAAGATTGAGGCAAGCCATTATTGCTACCATTGCATCTCCAGTTATAGGCTCGATAGAGGATTATACTTGGGAAGCTATTTTTCATTATGTCAAGCATATTCCTTTATCAGATCCAGCATTAGGACGTAGCAAACTCCTCTATGATGCTGTTGACTCCACGACTGCAACTGGTTGGTCACTTAAATCTCTTCAACTGAATAGTCTTAATGTTGTAAATACATTTTTGTTTGTCATTCAGAGAGCAGATGTTATCAAAAAGGCTGCCAAACTTGGTTTTCCTGGTTTGACGGAACAATCCTCACCTGCTGAACTCGGAGCAGCTATTGTTCAGCATTGGAACGAGAAAATTATATCGAGTCAAGTAGCACAGAGCATTACCAATAGCTATGAAAGCATACTGCTGAAAACCATTAGAGGATATGAATATATTTACTGTGAATTTCCTCTTAATCCACTTGACCCAAATGCTTTTTCCTGGGCTTGGACAGTGGATAGAGTTACTGGACGATCGGGAGTAGGCCTACAAGGCAATGTTGCAGGTAAGCTAGAGTTAGTTTGGTACAAGAATCAAAAGCAACTTTTTAGAGCTAGAACCATTCCTCCAGAAGCAGTTCACATCAGGGTTAAGCGAACTCGTATTACACTTGATCGATATGTGCAAACTGTTCTCTCAGCTTTGCAAGATCAACTCAGTACACAGTCTTTGGACAGTGAACTTGGAGAATAGATGCAGCTATTGCTTTACCTAGAAGTGGGGGTACTGATTCTCCGATTTGAGAAGCCATATCAGTGTATGTTCCCAGAAAGTGAAAGTTATCTGGGTAAGAATGCAATCTTGCAGCTTCACGGATTGTAATTGTCCGATTTTGGGTGGGATGAAAAAATCTGCCAGAGCCGGGATGGAAAACCCACCTTGTGATAGTTCTTGCTGGTTTATCCCAGTAAAGCCTTCCATATGCACCGCTATAGTGCTTTTTAGGAGCTAATTCTGGTGGCAAGTCTCTAGCATCTTGCCCTTCACTAAGAAGACGCACTCTTGACATTTGAATGGGGCTCAAAGCACGAGCAACGTGATTGAAAAGTTTCGTACTTCCATTACGTATCATTGCTTGGTACGCAGTTTGGGGTGGCAAAGGATAAACTTCAGCATTATATTCCTCTCCTGCGTTCAATGACGGCAAATCTCCAATCGCATCTCTAACGGTGACGACTGAAGAAATGTTTGATTCTAGGAGACTAAGTTGGTAACAAGATTTAGTAGCTCTGTAATCGCTTCTAATGTCGCCAGCGTGTGTAGGTTCAGGGAATTGAAGTGGTTTATCTAAACTAGCCAGGAAAAAAGCCCTTGATCGGGTCTGCGGTACTCCATAATGCGCGGAGTTTAGTGAGCCATAAGTGACTTTATAACCTTGCGACTCAAGTTGCTGTGTAATTTCATTCTTAACTACACCACCATAAGCTTTCAAGATTTCAGGTACGTTCTCCATAACAACGTAAAGGGGTCTAAATTCCTGTACGAATTCTAAAAATGTCCGATATAAGTGATTGCGAGAGTCGCTGAGGTAGCGATAGTCAGCAGGAATATTTCTTGAAAATCCTTGGCATGGGGGGCCGCCTATCAACGCTGTTAGTTCCTCTCTCTGCAAACCCAAACATAATCGCAAATCTAAAGGATTGACCTCACGTATATCCTGATGAACAATTTTGGTGTTTGGGTAATTGTGCTTATAGGTCGCTAGAGCTTTCGCATCCACCTCGATCGCACATAAAGATTCAAAACCAGCCAGGTGAAATCCTGTAGTCAAGCCACCCGCACCAGAAAATAAGTCAATAGTCTTATATGTCATGATCGAATACTATAGTATTAGGAAGCTAGTGTCAACCAACTTCAGCAATTGGCGTTTCTTGCTTCTCCTAAATTTTATGCTTGCTTTTCCCTGCTGTTATTTTCCAAAATAACTAATACACCGTTAATTTTATTCTGGTCGATCGCACTTGCGATCGACTTAACCCCACAAAATCTAACAGCAACCGCCGCCGTTATAATGCCAAGTCGAATCAGTAATTAACACCTTATCGGGGATTAATCCCCCCAACTTCCCAGCAGTTTTATCGCACACCGCCGCCGGAACTCCCCGCTGCAAAACGTGACCTGCGCCGTCATCAAACAGATCTTCAGACCCCGTATAAATCGCCGTCTTGCCAGTGAAAATGCAAGCTCCGTCATCCGGTACATCCACTTTGAAAGACACCGAATCCAGGCTTTCTAACAGCAAATCCGCGTCCAATTGATAATTGTGTTTGTCCAGCAATCGGTAAGGCCTTCTCGCCCGCACTTCCACTTGCCCAAAACCAACGTCTACAAGGTGTTGAACGTATTCTGCGTATGTCAGAGCACCGGACAAACACAAAGCCCGCAAGCGTTGGTCTTCCTTCAAATGCTGCGGAATGGGGCGAGTTGCGATTGGATCGCTCATCAACAATCTGCCACCCGGTTTTAACACCCGATAAGTCTCTTTTAATGCTTTAGCTAAATCCGCAGGTTCAAAGATATTAAACAAGCAGTTTTGGGCGACAACATCTACAGAAGCATCCGGCACCGGCAACGCAAAAGCATCGCCTTCACAAATTTCTACAAAACTCGGATCAAACCAATCATTTTCGTGGGCGGCTATTTGCAAGTTTCGGGCAGCCGCATCTCGCATTGCTGGAACCGGATCGACGGCAATAACCGCTCCTTTATGTCTAGAAAAATATGCAAATTGTAGTGCTTCCAATCCGCCGCCGACGCCTACATAAAGCACGAAGGGATTGCCGACAAGTTCGGCGGCGTGAACGGTTGTGCCGCAGCCGTAATTCATTTCTTGCATTTGTTCGGGAATTTTTAATCCGGGCAATTGCAAGGGACTGCTTTGGACGCAGCAAAGTCCGATTTGGGGTGTTTCGGCAACATCGCTGTAGAATTTGGCTGCTGTTTCGAGGTAGGTCATTTTTTAGTGTCCTTTAATTTTTAACGGCAGATGGAGCACGAGCGTCCCGCCCATGCCACGAAGAAGCCCAGGAAGATTTTGTTAGGTGGCAAATTCGACTTTTTGTTCGGATTTTGGCTGATTTTCGGGTTCGGAAACAGTTGTTTCGGGAGGGGCTAATTGGCTGGTTGGCTGGCTAGGAGTTTCAGCGGCAACTGGTGGCGTTGGCGGTACAAGATTGGGAGACTGTTCTGGTATCGCGGGAGCGACTACTTTTGGTACTGGAGCTTTTCCTGTTATTTCTGGCAGGGTTGGTGGCTCTGAATGATTAGCAGGTTGCTGTTCTTCACGCAAGAAGTTGCGGAACCGATTGTAGTATCCTTTATATTCCTGTTTTTTTGTTTGGGGAGATGCTGTTGGGGTCGGTTCTATTATTTTAACGGGTGCAACAACTTTGGGGGTTTCTAACTGTGGAGTTGCTGTCGGTGTCGGTTCTATTACTTGAACTGGTTCCACAACTTTGGGGGTTTCTAACTGTGGAGTTGCTGTCGGCGTCGGTTGTATTACTTGAACTGGAGCTACAACTTTGGGGGTTTCTACCTGTGGAGTTACTGTCGGCGTCGGTTGTATTACTTGAACGGGATCTACAACTTTCGGTGCTTCGAGTTGGGGGGTTGCTGTCGGTGTCGGTTCTATTACTTGAATGGGAGCAACTTCAGGAGCGACTGTTGGCTCTAAGCTCGGTTGGGTAACAGGGGTTTCTGGAACCGCTGGTGAGGGTGGGACAACTGGTGTTTTTTCTAATGCAGGTGTCGGTGTCGGTTCGGGGGTTGGGGTTGGTGTCGGTTCGGGGGCTTGGTACGTGCGATCGACTAGACCGCGAGTTTCTGCTGCTGTTAGTTCGCCCCGCACTAATTTTGAAAGAGGATCTTGGCCAAGCGGTTGGAAATTTATCAGTCTGACTGTATTATTAAAGGCGTTTTTGACGATATTTCCCCGTTCGTCAATTAATTCTAGCTGGACCCAGTTTTTCCCTGGTTTGAATCCTTTAAGATATATAGGTTGCCACTGGTCGATCGCAAAGCTTTGGCCGTTGACTGTGGCTCGAATTTTCCAATCGAGTATTTCATCTTGGGAATTTTCTTGCGCCACTTCGTGCGGGGGGGCATTTGTCAAGTAAAAGTCGAGCAGGATGGGTTCTGCCCCGTAGCTGCCGTGGGGGCTGTTGTACGTTAATAGGGGCAATGTTTGATTGGGATTATTGTCGTCTGTTTTGGTAAAAACGTGAAAGGTTGTTTGAGCCGCGGCACCTTCGTTTTTAAAGCTTTCTTCCCAAGGGCGAGCGGCGAACACCTGAAGGGTATGGGTTCCGGGTTCTAAGTCCGAGAGCGTTAAAGGCTGGTTGAGATCGTAAACTTCTGCATAAGGTTGGTTGTCTAATAAAACTTGCAGATGGGGGCCCAAACCCAAGTTTGCATCTTTGAAAATGGGCAAGTCCTTAACTTGGAACTGAACAGACACATTTATATCCTGAAGCACTTCGTCAGGTTTTGGATTCAAAATACTAATTTGAGGCCGGTAGATTTCTAGAGCCTGACGCAGTTGTTGAATGGCTTCTGGGGGAGAAACCTCTGAGATTCTGTTTACTGGGGCGGTAGCTGAGCCGCTCTTGTTCCCTGATTTGGGCAATTCGGGATGGCCCGCGCCACAACTTGCTAAACCCAAAATTAATATTGCTGCTGCCAACAATGCCAGCAGCCTGCCCGCAACCGTTCTGTGCCAATTGATCCCAATCACGCAACCATACTCCTAGAAGCCTTCTCATAGGGAACTATAGCCCAAAAATGAATTTAGTATTGGGGAATTGCCGGCGAGGAATTCCCAAGTCGCGTAGGAACCCGGATTGAGGCAGCAGCGGGCAACCCATCATCTCCCACTCTTAATTGCCGCAGCCTTTTTCCAAAACATATATCTACAAATGAGTATTCGTAAATTACCTTATCTTTGAGTTTTGTAAAGTTAATGGCAGTACCCCTTGACTTTTTCGAGGGACTGTGGGATTTAAAGGCGTTATTACATCAAGAATTGAGCCTTTTTTAAGTATTGTTAACAAGCGATTAATACTCCTCTAGCAAGCTTATAATTCATAAAACTCCCTCAAAAGGAGCAGCCGTATCAAGTCTGAATCAAGGACGCGATCGGCGGCTCCAGATAGCGAGAAGAGTTGGCAGTACCCAGTCACATTGTTAGCGACACTGGGAAACTGGCTTCTTCACAGAAGCAAAATGCTTGGGGAGACGATGCACCTGCGTCTAGCTCTGCAAAGAGTAAAGTGTAGTTCAGTGTCGGCTTTTTCGAGAATCCCCCGCCTAATCAAGCGCGGGGAGTGTCCGGTACAGTATTCAGTTCTCGTTCCTTGTCTTACCGAGAGGAGAGTCTTCATGACCATTAGTCCTCCAGAGCGAGAGGTAAAAGCTAGGGTAGTAGTCGATAAGAATCCGGTTCCAACTTCCTTCGAGAAGTGGTCAAAACCCGGTCATTTTGATCGCACTCTAGCTAAGGGACCAAAAACCACCACTTGGATTTGGAACCTCCACGCTAACGCTCACGACTTTGACAGTCATACAAGTGACTTAGAAGACGTTTCGCGCAAAATCTTTAGCGCTCACTTCGGCCACTTGGCAGTAATCTTCGTATGGTTGAGTGGCGCATATTTCCACGGCGCTAAATTTTCCAATTACGAAGCTTGGCTGACAAATCCTACAGCCATCAAGCCCAGCGCTCAAGTGGTCTGGCCGATTTTTGGTCAAGAAATTTTAAATGCAGATGTAGGCGGCGGCTTTCACGGGATTCAGATCACCTCTGGTCTATTCCAACTGTGGCGCGCCAACGGCATCACTAACTCATACCAGCTATATTGCACTGCGATCGGCGCCCTGGTAATGGCAGCTTTGATGCTGTTTGCCGGTTGGTTCCACTATCACGTCCGCGCTCCGAAACTGGAATGGTTCCAGAACGTGGAATCGATGATGAACCACCACTTGGCAGTGTTGTTGGGCTGCGGCTGCTTGGGCTACGCGGGACAGCAGATTCACGTTTCGCTGCCGATCAACGCTTGCATGGACGCGATAGATGCAGGTTCACCGCTGACAGTCGGCGGCAAGCTGATCAAAACAGTCGCTGACATCCCTCTGCCGCACGAGTGGATTTTGACGCCGGGCTTGATGGCTGACATCTACCCGAGCTTCGCTAAAGGTTTAACCCCCTTCTTCACCCTCAACTGGGGCGCATACACAGACTTCCTGACCTTCAAAGGCGGTCTGAACCCGACCACAGGCGGTTTGTGGCTGAGTGATACAGCACACCACCACTTAGCTTTGGCAGTGCTGTTCATCGTTGCTGGTCATATGTACCGCACGAACTGGGGCATCGGCCACAGCATGAAAGAAATCCTAGAGAACCACAAAGGCCCCTTCACTGGTGAAGGTCATAAAGGTCTCTACGAAATCCTGACTAATTCTTGGCACGCGCAACTGGCGATTAACTTGGCACTGATGGGCTCTCTGAGCATCATCGTGGCTCAGCACATGTACGCGATGCCTCCGTATCCGTACATCGCGACCGACTACCCGACTCAGTTGTCCATCTTCACCCACCATATGTGGATCGGCGGATTCCTGATCGTTGGAGGAGCAGCTCACGGAGCAATCTTCATGGTTCGGGACTACGAACCGAGCGGCAACGTCAACAACCTGCTCGATCGCGTGATCCGTCATAGAGATGCGATCATTTCCCACCTGAACTGGGTTTGTATATTCTTGGGCTTCCACAGCTTCGGTTTGTACGTTCACAACGACACGATGCGGGCTTTCGGTCGTCCTCAAGATTTGTTCTCGGATACCGGGATTCAATTGCGTCCGATATTTGCCCAGTGGGTGCAAAACATCCACGCCTTGGCTCCGGGCACAACAGCGCCTAATGCTACGGAAATCGTCAGCCACGCTTTTGGCGGCGGTGCAGTAGTAGTAGCCGGCAAAGTAGCGATGATGCCGATCGAGTTGGGTACGGCGGATTTCATGATCCACCACATCCACGCTTTCACTATTCACGTTACAGTCCTGATTCTCTTGAAAGGCGTGTTGTTTGCACGCAGTTCTCGCTTGATTCCTGACAAAGGCAACTTGGGCTTCCGGTTCCCTTGCGACGGCCCCGGCCGTGGCGGCACCTGCCAAGTTTCTGGTTGGGATCACGTGTTCCTAGGCTTGTTCTGGATGTACAACAGCATCTCGATCGTGATTTTCCACTTTAGCTGGAAAATGCAGTCGGACGTTTGGGGAACAGTATCGCCAGACGGCACAATTTCTCACATTACCGGCGGCAACTTCGCCCAAAGTTCGATCACGATTAACGGCTGGTTGCGGGACTTCCTGTGGGCGCAAGCTTCTCAGGTGATTCAGTCCTACGGTTCGGCACTGTCGGCATACGGTCTGATGTTCTTAGCTGGACACTTCGTCTTCGCCTTCAGCTTGATGTTCCTGTTCAGCGGCCGCGGCTACTGGCAAGAACTGATTGAGTCGATTGTTTGGGCTCACAACAAGCTCAAGGTAGCTCCGTCGATTCAGCCTCGCGCTCTGAGCATTATTCAGGGTCGGGCTGTGGGTGTAGCTCACTACCTCCTAGGAGGAATTGTCACTACGTGGGCATTTTTCCTAGCGCGAATCATTTCGGTAGGGTAAACTACCCCTAGGTTTTGGATTCTCGATTTGGGAGGAATCTCAAATCGAGAATCCAAACTCCGAACCGAATCCCTTCAATTTTGTTCAGGATTCAGGATTAATCAAGGCTTATGGCAACGAAATTTCCAAAATTTAGCCAAGACCTTGCCCAAGACCCGACCACACGGCGGATCTGGTACGGGATTGCCACAGCACACGACTTTGAAAGCCACGATGGCATGACCGAAGAAAATCTTTACCAAAAGATTTTTGCTTCTCACTTCGGCCACCTAGCAATCATTTTCTTGTGGACATCGGGCAGCCTGTTCCACGTAGCATGGCAAGGTAACTTTGAACAGTGGATTAAAGACCCCCTAAACGTCCGCCCGATCGCTCACGCGATTTGGGACCCGCAATTCGGCGCTCCTGCAGTAGAAGCTTTCACTCAAGGGGGCGCTTCTAACCCGGTGGATATCTCTTACTCTGGTGTCTACCATTGGTGGTTCACCCAAGGGATTCGGACAAACGCCGACCTGTATCAAGGAGCTATCTTCTTGTTACTACTGGCCGCTGTCTTCCTGTTCGCAGGTTGGTTGCACCTCCAACCCAAGTACCGCCCCAGCTTGTCTTGGTTCAAAAATGCTGAATCTCGCCTCAACCACCACTTGGCTGGTTTGTTCGGTGTCAGCTCTTTGGCTTGGACTGGTCACATGGTTCACGTTGCTATCCCCGAATCTCGCGGACAGCACGTAGGTTGGGACAACTTCCTGTCTACCCCGCCTCACCCGGCCGGTTTGGCTCCGTTCTTCAGTGGTAACTGGGGCGTATACGCCGAGAATCCAGATGCAGCGAACCATGTCTTCGGTACTTCCGAAGGCGCTGGAACCGCAATTCTGACTTTCTTGGGTGGCTTCCACCCTCAAACAGAATCCCTGTGGCTGACAGACATCGCTCACCACCACTTGGCGATCGCAGTTCTGTTTATCGTTGCCGGTCATATGTACCGGACTAACTTCGGTATCGGTCACAGCATCAAAGAGATGTTGGATTCTAAGGCTGGTTTGGTCGGCGGTAAGAGTGAAGGTCAGTTCAACTTGCCTCACCAAGGCTTGTATGAAACCTACAACAACTCGCTGCACTTCCAACTGGCATTTCACCTCGCTGCTTTGGGCGTGATTACCTCCTTGGTAGCACAGCATATGTACGCGATGCCTCCCTACGCTTTTATAGGTAAGGACTTCACGACTCAGGCTGCGCTTTACACCCACCACCAGTACATTGCTGGATTCATCATGGTCGGCGCTTTCGCCCACGGAGCTATCTTCTTGGTGCGGGACTACGATCCTGAAGCAAATAAAGGCAACGTGCTCGATCGCGTGTTGCAGCACAAAGAAGCGATTATCTCTCACTTGAGCTGGGTGTCGCTGTTCTTGGGCTTCCACACTCTCGGCTTGTACGTTCACAATGACGTTGTAGTGGCTTTTGGTACTCCTGAAAAGCAAATCTTGATTGAACCAGTGTTCGCACAGTTCATCCAAGCTGCTCACGGAAAAGCTCTCTACGGCATGGACGTGCTGTTGTCTAACCCTGACAGCATTGCTTCTACCGCTTGGCCGAACTACGGCAACGTATGGCTCCCAGGCTGGTTGGATGCGATTAACAGCGGTACTAATTCTCTGTTCTTGGCGATCGGACCTGGCGATTTCTTGGTTCACCACGCGATCGCACTAGGCTTGCACACCACCACATTGATCTTGGTCAAGGGAGCTCTAGACTCTCGCGGTACTAAGCTGATGCCGGACAAGAAAGACTTCGGTTATGCTTTCCCTTGCGACGGCCCCGGCCGTGGCGGTACTTGCGACATCTCTGCTTGGGACTCTTTCTTCCTCGCTATGTTCTGGATGCTCAACACCCTGGGCTGGGTAACTTTCTACTGGCACTGGAAGCATCTGGGCATCTGGCAAGGTAATGTGGCTCAGTTCAATGAGTCTTCTACCTACCTGATGGGCTGGTTCCGCGATTACCTCTGGCTGTATTCTTCTCAGTTGATCAACGGTTACAACCCGTATGGTACTAACAACTTGTCTGTCTGGTCTTGGATGTTCTTATTCGGACACCTTGTTTGGGCAACTGGTTTCATGTTCCTGATCTCTTGGAGAGGTTACTGGCAAGAGTTGATCGAGACTTTGGTTTGGGCTCACGAGCGCACTCCTTTGGCTAACTTGGTTCGCTGGAAAGACAAGCCTGTTGCTTTGTCCATCATCCAAGGTCGCGTTGTTGGTTTGGCTCACTTTACTGTGGGATACATCCTCACTTACGCCGCCTTTGTAATTGCCTCGACGGCCGGGAAATTCGGGTAACTCTGAACTCTGGTTTCTAGGTAATTAAATGAAATCCCCTGCCTTCTGGCGGGGGATTTTTTTGTATAGCAGAAGGAAGTTCGGCAACGGATTGTGTAACGGATGTAACGGATGGATGGAATAAGATTGATGAGTCGAAGCTGCCGTTCGATTAATGTTAATCGGCGGGAGAATGCGAAGCGGTTGGCTGAGTCTGTCAAGCAGGAATAAAAGTGTGATCGATCAGTCCTAAAAACCTTGAGCCCAAAGCTTTTCGCGGTAATTTGCACCTACAGAAAAATTTATAGTGCGAGCGGGGTAAAATTAGTAGTTAGGTTCCCAAGTTTCGGGGATAAGTGGTTTATCGAGA
Source organism: Microcoleus sp. S13_C5 (assembly GCF_036700845.1). Lineage (NCBI taxonomy): Bacteria > Bacillati > Cyanobacteriota > Cyanophyceae > Oscillatoriales > Microcoleaceae > Microcoleus > Microcoleus sp. S13_C5. The sequence goes on along the minus strand of NZ_JAUBPR010000054.1, from coordinate 17,850 downwards.
GGGCTGGGTTGTGAATACAATTATTGACACACAAGTGCTTTCATATCGTTTCAAGGAGATTGAGAACGATGTCCACGACGGAAGCCGAGCTATTTCATCAATTACAGCTAATGAATTTTTACTGGCTCAGCCCAGAGACTCAAAGCAACCTGACTACTACATTCTTCATCCAGCTAGATACTCGCCACTAAATTCAGAAGAGCCTGATTTTGGTATTCCCGAGCATTTTGGAAATCCTAAATGGGCCAAGGGAGGTGCTTGTCGGACAGACCAAGTGATTATCGACTTTGGCAGTCAGTTCTCTGCATATCGTGAGTTTGGAAACGAAGCAATTGCTGAGGTTATTAACAAAAAAAACTATGGCGTATATGAACTCAGTGTTTCTCATTTATCTAAACAAAAGCAGAAGTACCTCAAAAAACGGTTGAAATACATTTTGGATAATAATTATCGTTGTTACACTCTAACTAGAGCGACAATAGAAAATGGGTTGACTCTGTTTTCAGAGTTTGCTGCTAAACATAACTGCAAAAGCAATATTCGTAACACTATCAATGACATCTTAATACTGGCGACTGCTGTTGACAGACAAAAGAAATTTATAACATATGATAATCTGCTAAATCGTTTTGCTGCTGAGTATTATGAGGCCAGAACTCACCAAAACGAAGGTGAATTGATCATCGATTTTTCAGAGGAGACAACTGAAAGTAGAAAAAGTAAGGAAAGTAAAGGATATGTCAATAGGGGTTGGAGTTACTCGGTTCGTAATAACCGAGAGGTACAGGGAACCTAACAACCCGCTTGCACCCGACCGCATTAAGGTTGTCTGTTGGAACCAATAAGGTATCCGTGATGGGTGAAGCGAAAGGTTATGGCATGGTTCTTACAACTATAGTGGCTGTAGGAGCGATCGCCCTTTTCACTTCACCCAAATGGCCATCGCCCTTATCCCTTCAAATTTCCCCATTCACCTGCATCTGATGCACCTTATCTGCCAACTCTTGGCGGCTTTCCTCGTCGAGTGCATCAATTGCCAGCATTCCCAAGTACACGACTTCCTTCTGAGTTAGCCTGGTCGCTAGCGCTTGTTTTTGAATGACTTCCTTAATCACAGAACTGACCGCGATCGCAGTATTAGTTTTAGCCACGAAGAATAATTAACGATTAATAACTTTGCTTGATGTTACCATCCTCAATCCGATTAAGTACAATAATGTTTGACTAAGTACAGTTAATCATGCTATAGTGTAAAAAATACAAAAAAGCGATCGCCCCCGGTCTAGACAACTTAAGAGCGATCGACCTATTCCTCAATAATCTCCACCAAGTCCTCAATCATCACATCAAATGCCCGCGCTAACTTGTACAGGGCGGTAAAGTCAACCATTGATATTTCTGAACGACGAGCATAGCTGGTTATGGTGCTGTAGATCACGCCCGATCGCTCAGCCACCTCCTTGAATGTCCAGCCCCTCTCGGCGGCTAACTCTCGCACTTTTACTCTGACTAAACCCATGCTTGACAAATAATGCAGTTGCGTTTTAAGATATTTGCATCTAAAAAAGCGATCGTCCCCGGTCTAGACAACTTAAGGCCGATCGACCTATTCCTCCAAAACCTCAACCAAATCCTCAATCATCACATCAAAAGTGCGAGCTAACTTCCGCAGGCAAGTAAAGTCAACCATTGCCATTTCAGGACGACGAGCATAGCTTCTGACAGTGCTATAAATTACCCCTGAACGATCGGATACTTCCTTAAGCGTCCAGCCCTTCTCCGCCGCTAGTTCCCGAATTTTTAGCCTGACTAAACCCATGCTTGACAGTTGATGCAATTGCGTCGTACAATTTTATATGTAAAGAGCGATCGCCCTCCGGCCTGGAAAACTAAAGGGCAATCACTTGTAAAACCATAGGGACAAACATTTTTTGCCCCATGCACTTAAATATCTAGAGATTTACTCTCTATTCAAAAGTGCATTTACCATATCCATAGGTCTACCAGCCATGATATCAGAAACTCCGGCAAAATCGCGGACGATCGCAGAATCGAGAATAATTCACAAATCGCCAATCCTTCATCCCCTGGCGAGATTTGTTACCGAAGAAACAGTCGCACTGCTGTTCAATATCGCAGCAGACGAGATTTATCGCATCGAATGCTGCCGCTACATGGTTTACGTTCACGCCAAAGGCATTAGTCGGTTTGTCAGCTACGCCGATTTTCCCCCTATTTTAGAAGTAAAGCCGATCGCACTTCAAGATTTTGGCAGATGGTACAAACGCTGGAAAAGCAAGCTAGCACCAGCATTTTGGACGAAATTCTACACCCACAAGTTCAAAAAAGCTGTTTCAGTTGACAGCTTGCTAGAGTGGGGCCAATTGGTAGCTACTGTTAAATCGGTCATTTCTGGGGCGGCGCTGCAACAGCTACGAGATGTCTATGCCCAAGAAAAACATTTGATGGAGAAATTTTAAAGTGCGATCGCCCCGGCAACCAACTGCGAGAATGGGGCAAGGAAAAATTAAAATAAATGGCTAAGTGGGAAAATGGAGGTAGAAAATGGACAATCACCATGCCTAGAAAAATTCGCGAGTTAAAAGCTCAGATTACCCGTGAGGGCTTTATTTATTTGCCAAAACGCGGAAAAGGCAGCCATGAGAGATGGCAGCATCCTTTGATTGGGAAGACATTAACAATTCCAGGCAAAGACGGAGATGATGTGCCACGCTATTTAGAGAAGCAGTTGGCAATATTGTTAGCCGAACTAGACGAGTTAAAGGAGGAAGATTCATGAATCGATACAGTATGATCGTCCAATGGTCTGACGAGGATCAACTTTTCCTCGTGACGATTCCAGAGTTTGCCGAGCGCGTTGTCATGCCCTGTACCCACGGCAAAACCCGCGAAGAAGCCATCCGAAATGGCGAAGAAGTGCTCGAAATGTATCTAGAAGCTTGGCAGGAAGAAGGTGAACCCATCCCCGCACCTAGCATTCTTCAAATCGCCTAGAACACCTCATCTTCGATTCCCAGCCACCATTCCCCCAGATTCATTAAATCTTTGTGAATGTCTGTAAGTTCTGTCATATACTCTTCAGCAGAAATCTCCGATCGCCTTTCCTGCAATTTTTTCAGCCGCAATTGCACCAACAGCCAAGGTTTGGAAATCCCGTCCGTTGCTTCGATATATTTGGCTAGCTCTTTGCTGTCCATAGTTATTGGTTATTTTTTATATCGGAATGATTAAACCGCAGAGAACGCAGAGAACGCAGAGGAAGAGAAGAGAGAGATGAATAATTCTGATACCAACTAATCTAATATTATAGGACTTTTGAAACGCCTTAAAAAGCTCTGATTTTTCCCAGTCGGTTTCAACCGACTTTAACTTTGAGCCAGGGGTTGAAACCCCTGGCGGACTGGCGGAGTGGCGGACTTGGAAGCTAAGATGCTGCCCGCAAACATCCTTTACCTGTAATCCGAAGTCTGAATATTCTTCAACTTCGCAGCATATTTCATGCCGTATTCCGGGCGACAGAAGCGATCGAGCTGAGCCTCAAAGAAAGCCCGATTTGCCTTCAAATGCTTTGGATTCGGGTCATCTAAAGGATACAAAAGAGCAGTCCGCAACGCTTGAAACACCGCCGAAGTTACGCAGTACATCGAACGCTGAAATGTCACCCCAATTTGATTGAGGATATCATCTTCGCCGCGACAGCGCTGTTTGTAGAAATCCATCAAATAAGGTGGCAGGAAATGCAGCATATCTTGTGCTAGCAAAGTCGGCGGAATCCCCGCCGTACCTACCGGGAATTTGTCTGCATACAAAACTCCGAAGTGGAAGTCTTTTTGGTCGTCAGGAACTTCCTTAGCTTGAGCGTTATAAGATTTGGTGCCTCGGAATGGCGAAGTGCGGTAAAATACAGCTTCCACGTAAGGTAACGCTGCTTCATAAAGCCAAGTGAAACCTTTAGATTTCGGGATGATTTCGTAGGTTTCGCCGTCGATTTGAACGTGGTGGTAAATCGGACGACCGGCGATCGCAAATATGCCATTTACTAGGAAATCCATCGCCTGCGGGACTGTGGTAACTTTCCCTTCGTCGTAAAGGTCGGAAACTTCAAAAAACACCGGTGCCATTACTTCCCAGAATAAACCGAGATTGCTGTAATAAGACATTTGGCGGCACTGTTCTAAAAACATTTCGGGAAATGCTTTGTGAAGTGCCAGCATGAACGGGTCTTTTTTGAAGTAAGCTTTAATTGCCCGATCGGCATTAGCCTTATATTCGTCACTGTCCAAATAAGGATCGAATTGATTGGTCGGCACGTACAAGCCCCGGTGCCAAAGCATTGACCTCATGCACTCTTCGGCAAATTCCATGTTAATGCGATCGTGCCACAAATGGTGAAACAGCCGGGGGATTTTCCCTGTTTCACCCTTCTCCATGAACTCCAAGAGTTCCGGGTGAACGCTGCCAGTCCCGCGCCAAATCCGCAAATCTGCACCGTCGCCTGCATAGTGATTTTGTAAATCTAAATACTCTTGGGGTAAAAAGTATTTAAAGAAAGGAAGCGGGTGTAAAAATACCCGTTCGGCGATGTAAAGCAAATCCCGCCAGTAAAAGTCCATCGGCACTGCGTAAGCTTTCCAAATAGCGATGATTTGCATCAGATTTTCCGGCGTATCTGGAATCATCGCGCCGCCAGCTTCCAGTCTGTGAATTACCTCAGCAAATTGGTGTTTGGAAGGAGGTAGTTTAGTTGCTGGTTTATTAGGGGTTTGTACCATTGTTTCTTCCTTTGATTGAGTGAATCTAAATATTTTGAATTATTGCAAAAAGCTGCGATTCTTTAACTGGTTTTCCGGCTCTGCTTTGGAACCGATATCCAGGCCGACGAGCCGGAAAATTGGAGGCATAGCCTCCGGATCTGCGCTTCCAGGCAGAGCCTGGAAACGAGTAGATTCTTAGTCTGCGGAGGCGGACTTCGTTTGTGTAGACGCGATTTCAAGAGCCGAATGTTCTAGGGGATAGCTAATAGCAACTTGGGTATTTCTGTCCGCAGGAAGAGTAGCAACGATCGCGTTTGTAGTAGATTCGCTCCACTTTAGCAGCCAAGCAGGCTGAATTCCCAACACAAAAATGATGCCCGCCAAAACCAGCGCCGGCATATTTTCACCAAACGTAACAGGAGGGTAGTAAGCCGTGGCATTGTCCAACTTTCCAAAACAGGTGCGGTTGAGCAGAATCACAAAGTAAACTGCTGTTAAACCAGAAGCTAAAATGCAGACTAAAGTTGGAATTGGAAAAATCGAGAAACTGCCTTGAAACACTAAAAATTCGGCAATAAAACCCACCAAACCGGGAATTCCGGCGCTTGCCATGCCGCCCAAAACTAACAGGGAACTGGCAGTGGGTAAACCCCGCATTGGGTTCATCAAACCATTGAGCACGTCCAAATCCCGCGTGCCAACTTTGGTTTCGATGATGCCTACCAAATAAAATAGCAAAGCTAAAATTAAGCCGTGGCTTACCATTTGCCCGACAGCGCCGATTAAGGCGAGTTTCGTACCCGCAGCGCAGGCAACGAGGATGTAGCCCATATGTCCGATCGAACTATAGGCTACCATGCGTTTGATATCTTTTTGGGCGATCGCGCTCAAAGCACCGTACATCACGCTGACAGTCCCGATAATCGCTAAACCGGGAGCTATAATCGACCAAGTTTCGGGAAACATCTGCAAGCCAAACCGCACTAAACCGTAAGTTCCCAACTTCGCCAGAATCCCTCCCAGCAAAATTGCTGTTGCTGGCGAAGCTTCCACGTAAGCATCCGGTAGCCAAGTGTGCAGTGGCACCAAGGGAATTTTAATTCCCAACCCAATTAGCAAAATTGTTAGCAGGATTAACTGCAAATTTCTCGGCAATTCTTGAGTGGTAATCGCACTGTAATCGAAATTTAAAGAACCGCTCAGCCAAGCCACACCCAAAAATGCTGCTAGCACTAAAAGTCCTGAAACTGCTGTGTAGATCAAAAACTTCATGGCAGCGTATTCCCGCTGCTTTCCGCCCCAAATCGCAATCAACAGGTAAAAAGGAATTAATTCTACTTCGTAAAACAGTACAAACAGCAGCAAATTTTGAGACATCAAAGCTCCGGCAACACCAGCATTGATTAGCAAAATCAAAGCGTAGTAAAGCTGGGGGCGATCCATCTTTTCGCCAGTGCCGTAAATGACTAATAGCGTCAGCAAAGCACTTAAAACCAGCAGCGGCAAGGACAAACCGTCAATGCCCAAGTTGTAGCTCAAACCTAATTGTGGAATCCAAGGCCAATATTCTTGAAATTGCAGTCCCGAATTTGCTGTATCGAATTGAGTCAACAGCCAGATATTCAAAATGAAAATAGCAGAAGCAAAAGCCGAGGCTATTGAACGCAGGCGCATCCCATTGATATTTCCGGGCAGGAACCCGACTACCGCAGCGCCCAACGCAGGCAACCAGAGCAAGGCACTAAGCATAATGTGTCAAGAGTAAAGAGTAAAGAGTAAAGAATCAATTTTTCTGGTTTTTGTGTGTGATAATTTCCGTCCTGAACGCAAAGGACACAGGTTGTAAGGTGCGTCCGAACCCCAAGCCCTCGCTAATCCGTCTATAACTCGGTATGACGCACCCTACAAGTCGATCGTCCTCTGCCTGGGACTTTGATCCTGAATTTGAGAGTTTAGATGTTAACTTTTCTCAAATTATCAATCTCCAATTGCCTCACGGCAAAGTAACCATACTGACTGCCCCCGTGTCTAAATCGTAGTATCCACCAACAACTTTCAGTTTATTCTCCGCAATTAACTTAGAGATAACTGGAGATGCTTTCAACTTGTTAGCTTGCAGCCTAACATTCGCTTTGACGGCATTTTCTAGACGATCGCCCGCTTGGTCTTTCGAGCTTTCTACCGCCGGCTTAATGGCGTCGATTAAACTGCCAATTTGACCGGGAACTTGAGCTCCTTTGATGGTTGCGCCTACCGCACCACACCTTTCATGCCCGACTACCATAAGCACTTTTGCTCCCAGTACCAGTGTGCCAAATTCCAGGCTGCCAATTTCTTCTGCAGTAGCAATATTTCCGGCCACGCGACAGACAAATAAATCTCCCAATCCTTGATCGAAGATAATTTCCGAAGGAAAGCGGGAATCTGCACAGCCGAGAATACAAGCAAAGGGTTTTTGAGTTTGGGCAACTTCGGTGAGGCGCCCAAAGTCTTGGTGGGGATTTTGGCGTTTGCTCTCAACAAACCGCTTGTTGCCGTCCATTAACTTTTGCAGAGCAGCATCGGGAGTCGAGTCATTTTGAGCAATTGCCGGTTCGGGTGCAGCCAAATCAGCGCCTGCTCGTGCTGCGAGTATGCCTGTACCAATAGCACCTGCGACAAATTTGAGGGAATTGCGCCGGGAAAGATTCAATTTGTCGTTATTTTGGTTCATTTATGCTGCCTTGAGTTGGAAATCTTTGTTTAAGACTTCATATTTTTAAGATTTTAGATTAAAACTGTCACCTAAAATCTTAAAATTTATATCTATTTACCCACCTACTATCAGCGACAGGCGAGCTAGCAGTGGCCAGCTTATGAGCAGTCCCAAAAGTGCAACGCCGAACAGAATTGTCAAGGCGTAAAACTGAGTTTGACCGTTAACGTTGTATTTGAGGCTTTGCCCGCTGAAAACTGTGGCCAAACCGATTAAGTTCACGAATCCGTCAACAATATTGCGATCGATCCAAGAGATAACTTGAGCAACTAGACCGACTGCAAATATCACTGTCACCCGGTAAAGTTTGGCAGTGTAAAAGTCGTAAGCAAAAAAGTCTTGCAAAGCTTGAGAACCAATTCGCACCGGTTTTTCCCATTTTTCGTTCAGGTAAACAAATGCTCCGGCACCGATGCCGATCACCGTTGACAAAACTAGCAATCCAGTTGCAGTATAATTCAAACTTGCCCCAGGCAATAAATGCCAGGCCGCCAGCAAGTGCGGAACGTGCAAAGTAAAGCCCATTAAAACAGTCATCGGCAAGATAAAAGGCCAGTGAACTTCCGGTGAGCGTTCGGTCATTTGCTTTGGTTTGCCGCCGAAAACTAAACCGAAGACGCGCACCAAGCCAAAAGCAGTGATGCCGTTTACAAACAGCACTATTCCTAACAAGAAAGGGTGAGTTGGCGAAAGCCCGGATGTGAAGTCTTCTAAAGCCCAGAAACAGCCGAAGGGCGGCAGTCCCACCAATCCAGCGCTACCGACAATAAACGATATAGCCGATATCGGCCGCTTTCTCCACAAACCGCCGAGAGCTCGGACATCCTGAGTGATGCTGTTCCAAACTACCGAACCGATGCTCATCACCAGCAAACCCATTGCCAAGCTGTAGGCAAATATTAAGGTCAGGGCTGTCTGGGCTTGTCCGGTGCCGACGGCGATAAATACTAAGCCCATGTAAGAGCTGACTATATAGGAAAGCGTTCGCTTGATGTCGATTTGGGCGATCGCAATTAATGAAGCACCCACCGCTGTCGCAGCACCTACAGCAATAGTTGCCGTCATCCCAATCGGCGACAAAGCAATCACTGGCTGCAACTTAATCAATATCCAAGCACCAGTTTCGACAACTACCGTGTTCCGCAAAATCGTCGCCGGCAGCGGGCCTTCCATCGCCTCATCCAGCCACAGGTGCAAGGGAAACTGAGCGCACTTACCCATCGGACCGGCAATCAAAGCTAAAGTCAGCAGCGTCGCTACAGTAGGGTCAAGCTTTGCAGTCTGGGCCCAAACAGCCAACTCGTCAAAATTCCAAGTTCCAGCCAGCGGCAGAATTGCGACTACTCCCATCAGCAGGAATAAATCTCCCACCCGCTTGGTTAAGAAAGCGTCGCGGGCGCCTGTCACCACCAAAGACTGATTGAACCACAGCCCGACTAGCAGGTAAGTACCCAAAGTCAGAACTTCCAAAATCATGTAGCTGAAGAAGAGAGAATTGCACAGTACCAAGCCGCACATCCCGGCTTCAAACAGCCCCATCAGAGAAAAGAACCGAGCCCAGCCCCAGTCCATTTCCATGTAACCGAAAGCATAAATCTGCGCCAGCAAGTTCAGTCCGGTAACCAAAACTGTCGCCCCGACGGTGACAGCAGAGATTTCTACGGGAATGGTTAAGTCTAAACCTGCTACATTCAGCCAGGGAATAAACTGGTGTTGTGTCGGTTGGTTCCAGATAGCTGTGAGGGCGATGACGCCGTGTAGGAAAGCGAAGAAGGTTAATATGGCGTTCACGTAACCGGATGGTCTTGGCCCCGTGCGGCGGGTAACTGCTGGAAACCACAGCATCGACAGAACTCCGCCGATGAGTGGATAGCAAGGTATAAACCAAACGGTCTGGAGTAAGATTTGATCCATTGGCATTACTTGTAAAGGTTACAAAAATTTAAAAATCTGAGAATAATTCCGCTCGCGCTGACGACAGCAGTGAAAAGCCCGAAGGCAGAAGTAAAGAAAATTTAGGGGTTTGCCTCTGAGTTTCTTCGCCTCGTCAAACCGAGCGCTTCAGAATAGACTTATTAATTTTATATTAAGTATTGCGTTAAATTTTCATATTTCGGATTCAGCATATTTATTTGTACCGATAAACTCTACTTATAGGTATATATAGACGCGGATTGTGTACAAACGAATACTTGTCGATCGCAAGTGCGATCGAACAATGATTTATTGCTCTAAAATATTAAAACCGATTAAAACCGCTCAATCTGCCAAGCTGATTCGGGAAGTTTGGCTTGGCGCTGTCCCATCGCCCTTGCCCTAACATTAACTAGACCGATCGGCGTATTAAACAAATCTACCAGATCCGCTCGGGCGATCCTCTTCGTTGGCGTAGCCGCCGTAGGGGCGGGCTTCGCTAACGCACTTTTGGCAGCAGCAACCGGAAATTCCTTTAACAGCCATCTAGCCAGCCGATAACAATATTCCCCTGTTGTGAATTCTCGCATCAAATCGACACCGTAGAGTTCGTGCAAATATTTATTAGACTCGCCGTACCGATACCATTGACTTTGCAACTGTTTTATTGTAGAACGGTGGCGGTGTCGGACGATCGCATTTTCGGCAAAATACATTTTATAGGATGTTTCCCGCAAAATCCGCCAACACAAGTCAGCATCGCCGCCGCTGGTAAGGTAAGGGCGAAATAATCCTATTTCTTGTAAAACTAGCCTCCGTACAGCTAAGTTGGCGGTTTGACCGTAGGGACAAAAAGGGTGAGCAAGAGTATGTTTTTGAGATAAAGTATTTTGGCGATCGGCGTGTTGTTCTAAGATAGTTTTACCGGGCAATGCGAGTATTTCCCCAGCGCTAATTCCTACTTCTAAGTCAACAAATGGTTTAACTAAATTTTCCAGCCAGTCAGATTCCGGGCGACAGTCTGCATCAGTAAATGCAATGATTTCGCCTGTTGATGCGCGAATTCCTTTATTGCGGGCGGCGTAGGAACTTTGAATCTGGTTTTCGGTGAGGTGGCGAATGGTTATTCGATTGAAATTGCTTCCCCCCGTTACCAAGGGGGGGAGTGAGGGGGGGTTAGAGGCTGCTGTTTGGATGATGGTTGAAGTGCGATCGCGACTGTTATTGTCTACTAAGAGATATTCTACACTGTCGATCGGATAAGTTTGCGATCGCAGGCACTCGATCAACTCCGGCAAATCCATCTCGCCGTTGTAAACAGGCACAACCACCGAAACTTGTGGTAAAAATCCGCCACTGTTCATTAGTCCTCTATGCAGCTTTTTGAGTCAATTAGGAGTAAAGTTCTTACTGAGAACAAGTTTTATTGCAGCTTAACTTATCGCATAATTTCTACTTCTGTGCCTTTGTCCACAAACTGATACAACTCCTTAACATCCTTATTTTCAAGTGAGTGGAACAGGGGGGAAAGCCAGTTTTTGAGCTTTTTTTTGAGTCTTAAACGGGCAAGATGCCCGTTCCACAACTGCATTGAGTTCCTGTAGAACGGGCATCTTATTTGTTTTTGAACATTGCACCAAATATCTCTTACATCCCCTGCACAATCCGTTACCAAATCCGCTGTTAACTGTTGCTAGTCAACATCAAAATCATTAACACTAACACCCCGTTTGTTAAATAAAATATCCCAACCACCTGAGTTTCCAACCAGCCGCACAACTCTAGATGATGGTGGAGTGGAGCCATTCTTAACAGACGCTTGCCGATTCCATCAGGCCCTTTTGTAGCTTTGTAATAACCTACTTGAGCAATTACTGACAGCGTTTCAATAAAGAAAATCCCGCTGATAATTAATAATATCCAAAGGCTATTTGTTAATAAAGCTACCCCACCCAACGCACCGCCCAAAGCTAAAGCCCCTGTATCGCCCATAAACACCTTGGCTGGATTGCGGTTGTGAGCTAAGAAACCGAAACAACTGCCGCTGATGCAAGCGCAAAAAATCATTAATTCTGGCGAAGTTGAGGCTACAGATGCGCCCAATCCCAAAAGTGCGATCGCGCCCAAACCGCCCATCAACCCGTCAACACCATCGGTAAGATTAGTAGCATTGCTTTCGGCAACTAGCACAAAACCCGCCAGCGGCCAGAACAGCAAACCTAAGGGCAATACCCAACCGAAAGGCAAAGCAACATTCGTAGAAATAGCAGGTTGATGAAACATCAGCCACAGACAAAATAGAGCAGCAAAACTTATTTGCAAAGCCAATTTCATCCGAGGTGAAATACCTTTGTTCGACTTGCGTCGCAGAATTTGCCAGTCATCGAGCCAGCCAATGAAACCGTAAGCCAAAGTTAAAGCCGATACGGCAACAACATCTGAGTTAAACTTAGACCAAAGTAAAGCGACTGCTACCCCTGCGGGTATAAAAAAGATGCCTCCCATGGTCGGCGTTCCCGCTTTTTTCAAATGGGCTTGGGGGCCGTCTTCGCGAATTATTTGTCCTGCTTTTAGTTGCTGGAGTACGGGCACAACTGCATAGCCCAACCCCGACGCAACTAAAGCACAAACAACTAGCGGCATAAATAGCGATGCAGGTAAATTCAAAAATCTATCCGCTGCTACATCTAAACCGATCGCTACAATGCCGAGCCCCAAACCCAGCAGCAGGAATAAATTCCTGCCTGTAAGTTTGAAAGGCAGACTAAAAGGGATTTTCTCATCCACAAAGTTATCCATAACACTCCTCACCACACACTATTTGAGAATAAGCAATTGACTATTGGGGAATAGGGTGCGATACAGGAGATTGAGAAATCTCTTAGTTTTTCTTCCCTGTTTCCGGTTGATTTCTTCACCCTTCTACCCGTTATTCTTCGCCTACACTCACATCCTCTTCTACTTCCTCTTCTAAATCATCGTAAGGACTGTCGTCAACTGCCATAAGTTCAGAAATTTCTTCTTCGTGCAGATAGTCGGGTTCTTGGACATCCCTTGCTAACAGGCGATTGTTAGATTCCAACCAGTCTAAAAGAGAAGATTGCTGCTTTAATGGAATTACATCCGCAGGCAAGTGGCGAGGTATTTGACGCAGAGATGGGTTGTACATGATTCTCGGTTTTTAAAGACAAAGACGCGATCGAGTAGAGGTAACGTTTTGCCGACGAACTGCTCCTTTGATAAAGCACTTGCAAATCGGGCATTGAGCAAGGCTAAAGCATTATACCACAGGCACTGTTTGGTTCCGGATCGGATAAGATGGGAGACCCAAAAGGCGATCGCCCCCAAGCATGGGCATGAGGATAACACTAAAATCCGCTCTTGCCAATCCTTCTTTAGCCGTAAGCATTGTAATCTGAGATGATCGTCTTTAAGATATCGCGGGACACGCGGCGATCCTATTCTGCAAGCTTGGCTAACGGCAAGGCGTTGATTCACAACAGTCTCCTGGTTTTTCATCAAAGCCTGAGCCCGCATACCCTCTGGCTTCTTCAGTCAACTCTCAAGCAATAAATCTCAGAATGGATATAACGGCAGCGGTTTTATACAACAAAGAGGGTTACCACACCGGAGGGAAAAAACTTCTGGGGCGTCATTCAGCCGGAGAAGGGTTTCTCAAAAGCTTAGTCCAACACGGAACCGCTGACTCTCTCTACTGTTGCGCCGATAGCGAAACAACCTTTAAGGAGTTTTGTTCGCACATCCAACCTTGGCTGCAAAAACCTCGGAAAGTCCGCTGGATTCCAATGGAACGACCGGATTTGCTATCTCAACCGGGCACAATTTACCGACCCGATCCGGTTCTGTCGCAGATGGTGTGGGCGCGCAGATTTGTCGATCAGCGGGCCTACAGCGTTTGCGGCGTTACTCACACGATCGGTACAAAATACATCATGGAGGCGATCGGCGATTTGATCACCGCACCCATGCAGCCTTGGGACGCCCTGATCTGCACCTCTGCCGCCGTGAAAACAGCAGTAGAAGGAGTTATGAGGGAGTGGTCTGAATATTTAGCCCAGCGGAACGGCGGTAAACCGGAAATTTTGGTCAAATTCCCCGTTATTCCCCTAGGAGTGGATTGCAGCGCGTTTCCGCAGGGTGTGGAAGCAGTTAATAGTCGCCACCAAATGCGACAAGAACTCGGCATTTCTCCCGAAGATATTGTTGTGTTATTTGTCGGTCGATTGACTTTTTCTGCAAAAGCTCATCCGGTACCCATGTACATCGCCCTAGAACGGGCCGCACAACAGACAAAAGCCAAAATCCACTTAATTCAAGCTGGTTGGATCGAAGATCCGAGAGAAGAACCCGACTTTAAAAATAGCGCACAAATATTTTGTCAGTCGGTGAATGCTATTTTTTTAGATGGGAGGCAGCCGGAAATTAGAATAAATATTTGGTCGGCGGCCGATATTTTCATTTCGCTGTCCGACAACATTCAAGAATCCTTTGGACTGACACCAATAGAAGCTATGGCGAACGGACTGCCGGCCATAGTCTCCGATTGGAACGGATACAAAGAATCTGTACGCCACGAAATAGACGGCTTCCGCATTCCCACACTCATCCCGCCCCCGGAATCTTGTTTAGATTTAGCCCTAAATTATCTTGACGGCAGCTTAAATTGGCCGACTTACATGGGTCACACTTCCCTCGCCACAGCAGTTGACATTGATGCTTGCACCCTGGCGTTATGCCAATTAATTGAAAACCCCGAATTGAGAAAGCGGATGGGGGAAAATGCCAGACAAAGGGCGAGGGAAATTTATGATTGGAAAGTAGTAATTGCTGCTTACGAACAATTGTGGCGGGAATTAGCAGAAATTCGCCTAGCGGCACCGGAGTCAGCACCTTTAAAACCCGGGAAGCCGCCTTATCCCCTAGGCGACGATCCGTTTCGGGTATTGGGTAATTATGCGACTAGAAGTTTAAGCAATGAGATGATGCTGAGTCTGGGTGCGATCGCCACACCAGAACTTCTGAGAGAGTTGCAAACAATTTGGTTTACCAACTTCGGTCAGGACAGAAGAATCTCTGTTAACATTCAGATAGAGATATTGGATGCGATCGAGCAAAAGGGTGCTGTCAGCGTCGGAGAAGTTCTCAACCGTTATACCAAAAACGACCAAGAATTAGCATCCCTGTATCGGACTCTGCTCTATCTGGTGAAATTTGGTATCTTAGTTATTAGTTGTTAATACTATGCGGACTCGGCGATTAAAATCGCTACTACAGAAAATTTCGTCCCTCTCGCTTGAGACTGAAGAAAAGAGCGGTCTGACTTTTGCCTGACGCTCGATAATTAATCCGTGTATTCGTGTCAAAATCCGTGTGGAGTCTTTCTTATTAAAAAATCATGCTTAGAAAATCTGCACTATTAGAGATAATTGCTGGTAAGAATCGCGGTTTGCTGGCGACTCCCAGCGACAAACAAGCGATTTTAAGCGCGATCGCCCAATTGGAAGATTACAACCCCACAACACGCCCTGTCGAAGCTGCAGAGCTTTTAAATGGAGATTGGCGGTTATTGTACACCACCAGCCGCGCCCTCCTGAATCTTGACGGTTTTCCCTTGGTGAAATTGGGTTCAATTTATCAATCTATCCGCGTCAAAGAATCTAAAATTTACAACATTGCCGAACTTTACGGCTTGCCTTACTTAGAAGGAATTGTCAGCGTGGCTGCGACATTTGAGGCGACTTCGGAACGGCGAGTGCAGGTGAAGTTTGAGCGGTCAATTTTCGGTTTAAGCAGGTTGATTGGCTATGAATCTCCTGTCAAGTTTATCAATGAGATTGAGTCGGGTAAAAAGTTCGCTGCTGTAGATTTCGGGTTCGATAGTCGCGAACAGCAGGGATGGTTGGATATTACTTATTTAGATAAAGATTTGCGGATCGGGCGCGGGAATGAAGGAAGTGTCTTTGTGTTGACAAAAGAGTGATTTTGTGCTGTTGATGTGCAGAGCGATCGCCCCTTAACTCATTCTAAATGTATCTTTCTTTTATCCGCGTTTATCTGCAGTTAAAAATCAAAAATCTATCACTTCTGCAAACAATTCAACACTCACTAAAACCCTCAAATCCATAGCCGATAAAAGCTTCAGATACGATAACCGTTAAAACTTAGCGTTAAGAATTGACAATTGACAATTATTGTGATATGTGCTTGAATTTTAATGGAAAAGGCGTTAGTACATTCCCGCCAAGAAACTTACTAACGCCTTTTGTGTACTTCTTACGAATACAACACGATTATGCCACAAAACGGTTATCAACAGGGATTCGCAGCGAATCCTGGTGCGATGGCGTACCAAAAACGCCTTTACCCTTGGGCGATCGCCAAACTCATGCCCAGTATGCAGCGGGCGATTGTGGGGCGATTTCGCAGTTGATCGGATGCTGACGGGCACTTGCTGTGTCTGCGTCAACTCATGCCTCAGACAACGTTTGTCGTAGTCTTCGACTTGCAACCACACTAAAAGTAGGGGCAAACCCCCGTGGTTGCCCCTCTAAGAGTAGGGTAGACGCGGGGGCATTACCCCTCCAAATTGTTCACAATTCATACAGGATTGCTATATCAGAAATGCGATTTTTATGTGGCGATTGAGGGATTGCCAATTGTTTTACTGTGGTAGATTTTAAAACTTTAGGGTGAGGGAAATGGGACGGCGGCGAGGTAGTTTGCTCAACAAATTTGGAATTTGTAAATGGGGGGGGAAAAGTGCGCTCACACTTAATATTTCTCAATTATTTACGCAATTCTCACTTAAATAGAACCGTCAAGGGCATAAACAGTTACACATTTCAAGAATAAATCTATATAATCAAGTTAACTGAATTGAGAAAATATATGGCAACAACTGTAGTAGATATCGGGACTTTAATTATCCGCGATTGCAACCTTCGAGTTGGCCTCCGATTATTGCTGAAACTGGTACTTCTGTCCGCCGCATCGCCGTTTTGTACAAGCAGGGTAACAGTGCGGAAGAAATTGCTAGGCTGATGACTCACTTATCGATCACACAAGTTTATGCAGCTTTAACGTATTATCACGCTAATTGAGAAGAGATTGATACAGATTTAGCTGAGAAGAAGCTGACAAACAGTTAGCAGAGTTACACTACAAAAACCTCAAGACAAATTTATGAGCATCCGTACAGGGGAAAGAAACGTGCCATCGCACTCTCCTCCAAAAACGCGATAGCCCTAATTTATCTGCGTTTATCTCCGTCCATCTGCCGACATCTGCGGTTAAAAAAAGATCGATACCCCTTACAATCATAAAAAATATAAAATCTAAAATCCTAAAAAAATGCTCCGACTCTCCCAAACCCAACTCAAAATCCTCGAAGAATGCCCCCGCAAATTCCAACACAGCTACCTAGAACTCCTAGCCACCACCGCATCCCCAGAACACAAAGAAAAACTCACATGGGGAAGCCACTTTCACCTATTAATGCAGCAGCGAGAACTCGGACTTCCCATTGAATTTATAATCCAACAAGACCCCGAACTGGGACGCTGTGTGGCAGCATTTATCAACACCGCACCCGAACTTTTCGCTAATTCAGAAAATAGTGATCGAATTTTCCGCCAAGCCGAACACCCCCGCACCCTAATTTTCCAAGACTACCTATTCACCGTTATCTATGACTTGCTAATAGCCGAACCAAACGCCGCCCAAATTCTCGACTGGAAAACCTATCCCCGCCCTCAAAAATCAAAATGGATAGCCGAAAGTTGGCAAACCCGCCTCTATTTATACGTCTTAGTAGAAACCAGCGACTATTCCCCCGAACAAGTTTCCATGACATACTGGTTCGTACAATTGCAAGGAGAAGAACCGCCGCAAAAACTCACATTTTATTACAACCAAACAGAACACGAGCGCACAAAACAAGATTTAACCCGCCTATTGCACCAGCTAACCGACTGGCGACAGCGCTATACCGACAAAGGTGAATTCTTACCTCAAGTAGAAATTAGTTCCAATTTGTGCGATTCATGTCAATTTGCCACTCGCTGTAACCGCACACCTGACACCCAAGGTTCCTCACCATATCTTCCCGCAGAAACTCCCACAGATTGGCTGCCAAATCTTGCTATAATCGACGAAATATATATTTAACAGGACTACTGCAAAGTGTCACACGCGCGATCGACTTGTACGGTGCGTCAGAGTTGCGTTATCACTGGATAATTAAGGGTTTGAGTCTGACGCACATTACCATATATGCCACTGGTGTAAGTCCTATTTAACATACAAATAAGGTAGAAGTTCACGGGGGTAGCAAAAACCAAAAAAATCTGATAAGGTGAGGCACATGGAGAAGACAGTGCCGGAATT
>NZ_JAUBPR010000234.1:0-3623 GCF_036700845.1 Microcoleus sp. S13_C5 | reverse complement strand
TCAACGGAAAAACTTTGGGGTTCCCACTTTTCACAACTGATAAAAAAATTCCACCCACATCTGCGGAATGTGGGTTTGAATTCAAAAAATTTACACTCTAGTGAATACCGAACCCGAACCAGTTCCCGAACCGATCGCCGTTGGGGGCACAGCTTTAGCATGGGCAGGTTTAACCTGGTTAAAACCCAAGAAAAAAATGGCAGTTTGAAGTGCGATCGCACCTCAACAATTAAGCACTCAGCAGTCACTTTTCAGAAAATATTCGAGTTGCAAAATTTTGCTCTCGATTCGGAGACAGAGCTCTGGCTTTCAAAATCGCAGCTACCAAAAACGCATAGGACAAAACTCCCACCAACGCCAGCAAAAGTACGCTGGCTGCTCCTGACGCATTCCACAAAGCGTGAAGTGCGGAAGCGCTGAAATAACCTACGCCCAAAATTTGCCAGCGCTTCCTAGGTTTGAGGGCGCTCAAACCGATAAAATATCCCAAATAGCCGCTGTAAGCCATGTGTCCGGCGGCCGAACCCAAAATGCGGGGAATTAGCAACTGCAATCCTACTAATTGTCCGGCGTCCGGCCCTGCTTGCAGGGTGACATTTTGGATGATATTGGGAACGTACTGCCCCAGAGTTTCTAACAGTGTAAAGCCGACTGCCGAAGCACTTCCTAACAAAATTCCGTCTAAAGGTTCCCAAACGCCGATGCGATCGCGCCACGGATTTTTCAGCCAATTTCCCAGCAACATCGCTCCCAAAACGGGCAGGGCTTTCAGCAATTCTTCCATTAGACCCGCCCCGAAAAACATTCTGGTCAAAAAAGGCAAAAAACTGATTGTTTCGCCTTCGGTTGGCAGGCGGCCGGGCAAAATTTCTCTAAATACTAATATAAATCCAATTAATAAGGGGCTGATCACAATCAGGACTGTAGCTAAAGCGGAACCAAGCAATACCCACCAAGGCTTGTGTTTGCCACATAGTTGATAGATAAAGTAGTAAGCCGCACCGGCGAGGTAAGCTGACAGCAGCAAGTTGAATGCTGCGGAATTACCAACCGCGACAAACATCGAAACGACAACAATAACTGTGGCAATACCTGGATATAAGTAAGCTTTTTGGCTTAATTGTTTGCCCGTGGAGGCGATCGGGAATAATTGAGTTAAAGTGAGAGCGTCTTTTTCGCTACCAGCAAAATTGCCCGTTTGTGGTGTAGGGAATCCGGGTTGATTTTGGTAAGGGGTTACGGGAGATTCAAATATAAATTCAGGGCCGTCTAGGCCGAGACTGATGCGATCGCCTGTTTCTAAAGTTTGGCAGCCAGAGAGCTTTTTTCCGTTGATATAAGTTCCGTTAGCGCTGTTGAGGTCGCAAATTTCCCATCTCGTCAAAGTACCCTGAGTCAGGGGACGGACTGCGGCGTGGCGGCGGGAAACCATGCCGTGGGCGATCGACTCTAAAGTTATTTGACAATTGCGATCGCGTCCGATGACCAATTCCTCATCTTCAGAAAGTTGGTACTTGGATGCTGGCGTTCCCGCAGCCTCTTTGGCTGGCACTTGTCGCAGAAATCCGATTTCATTAGTCATTAGTTATGAGTCATCAGTCATCAGTCATTAGACATTAGTTATGAGTTCGGGAGGTGTTAGCTGATGTTATTTTTGGGCCGTCTTGATTCCACAGTGATTAGTGATGAGTTCGCGAGCGGTTAGCTGATGTTATTTATCTGCTATTTTTATGCCACAGTTATTAGTTGTTAGGTGCTAACTAATCACGAATAGACATCTCCAAAAATTATTGTGGGGATAAGGGGTTAGGCATCCTGCCTGCCCAAAACCTACTTTTCTGGAGATGTCTAATGACTAAAAACTCATGACTAATAACTCATGACTAATAACTCTGCTTATAGATTTGCCCTGGCATCCTGAACGGCTGCATAGAAAAATATGCCAGTTAGCGGTACGCTCAGGGCGAGGATGATGCCCGTGACTAAATTGCCAAGTTGAGCTTCTCCCGAGGACAGCTCAAAAATTGAGCCGACTGCCGCGATCGCCGTGATGCACGAAAGAGCTAAGAGTAAACCACTTTTCGGAGTTCCTGCCATCATACTGATTTTACTGCCTTTGGCGAAAATTTGTGTTTGACTAATGCTTCATTCAGTGCGAGCTTGTTTTCTACTCGGTCTACAAACAGCACTCCGTTGAGGTGATCCATTTCGTGCTGAATTGCCCTCGACAGTAACTCTGTTGCTATCAGGGTTTGTGGGCGACCGTATTCGTCGCGGTAAGAGACTTCAATGACTTCTGGGCGTTTGACTTCTAAATAAACTCCCGGAATGCTCAAACACCCTTCTTGCAAGATGCAGATATCGCTGCTGCTACTTTTGATGGTGGGGTTGATCAAAACCATTGGGGGTGTGGCGGGGTTTTCCGGGTCGCAGTCGAGGACAATTACTTGTTTGTTGACTCCGACTTGGGGGGCTGCCAAACCGATGCCATCCGCACTGTACATGGTTTGCAGCATTTCTCGGACTAGCTGCCGAATTTCTGCATCGACGCTTTTGACGCGCTTAGCTGGCTGCCGCAGGACGCGATCGCCTAATGTGTGTATTGTTAGGGGCGGTTTTTCTAACTTTTTCTTTTCAATCAAAACCTGAGCCGTCATAGAACCTCGCGGGATGTTTGGAAACCCCCAACTAAAGCTGTTGGGGGATGAAATTGGAACCAATACTATTATTTTCAATATTAATCTAATTTTAAGTAGCCATGACTGGAAACGCACCAAACCAACGGCCGATTATTTCTCTGGGGCTTTCGCCTGTTTTAGTGGCGGTAGAGCTTTTAGGTGCGATCGCGATTTTGCTGGCTGTTTTGCTCATCGTCAAGTTTTGGGCGGTTTTGCCCGATCGAATTCCGATTCATTTCGGCTTAGGGGGGCTGGCTGATGCTTGGGGCGACAAGGTGACGATTTGGCTCATGCCGGCTGTGGCTGCGATTATTTTTGCGGTTTTAACTGCGGTATCGCGCTATCCGCATACTTTTAATTATCCCGTACCGATTACTTCTGAGAACGCTCGCCGGCAATATCTGTTGGGGCGAAGCCTTTTGGTTTGGCTGAAGGCGGAGATTTGCTGGCTGTTGGCGTTTGTGGTGCGGCAGCAAATTCTTGTCGCTTTGGGCAATGCTCAAAGGTTTAGTATCGAGTTACTTTTAGGGTTAGTTCTTTTGATTTTTGGGACGGTTAGCGTGTATTTGCTCAAGGCTTATTCTGCTCGCTAGATGTAGGGCAAAAATCTTACATATACCTAAAAACTGGGTTTTTGGATCGATTATTAACTACCGTTAATAATATATAACCTCTCAGAAATAAAGAAAGTTACTTGGTAACGAGTAATAAAATCCTAAAAATTTTATAAGTATTTTAGTCCTCACTACAAACATTTTTGATGGTGAGTAATTGACTGGACATGATAGGAATCACAGGCGAGAGGTTTGTGCTACGGTAAACGCCGATCGACTAACCCATCAGATATGTTTGCTGATTGTTCATCGGCAATAAGCTGTTGTGCATTTAAAACGCATATTGGTATAATATAACATAATGATATTCAGAAAAAGTGAATGCCTGCTA
>NZ_JAUBPR010000053.1:0-41527 GCF_036700845.1 Microcoleus sp. S13_C5 | reverse complement strand
AAGCTCCAGCTTTGTTTTATTCGACTGATGCTTAAACGACTAGGCACCGCCTAAAAAGATCTCAAATGGGTTCTATAAGCTGTCGGGCATCTTGCGTTGTATTTTTCGGGCGGGCGGGACGCCCAACCCCTACTGCCCACAACAATTTCATCTGAGATGTTGCACCATTCTCAATAAGCCTTTTATGAACAGGCTTTCCGGCCTGTGAAGCGAGAAAACTCATTCTTTGTGGAACGGGCCCCAGAGCCCGTTCTTGACAAGGGTGCAGCATCTGAGATCCTACGGATTATTTGTGTCTAATTAGCTCGTAAATTTCCACATAGTCTTTAGCTGGATATTTCCACGAATTGTCACAATTCATGCCTTGAAGCATGAGTTTTTCAAATTCATCATGATAGTCATACCACAAGCCGATCGCGCGATCGAGCGCCGACTCTAAAGCCGAGTAGTCGGTTTGGTAAAACACGTAACCGTTGCGTTCTTCCGGCAGGTGGCGGGTGTCGTAATCTCGATCGAACACAGTATTCACCAAACCGCCAACTCCCCGCACCACAGGAACAGTGCCGTACCTCAACCCGATCATTTGAGTCAGCCCGCAGGGTTCGTAATTACTGGGAACCACAATCATATCCCCACCCGCGTAAATTAAGTGCGACAGTTCCTCATTAAAACCTAGTTCTAAATGGCAGTCTGGATTATCATTTAAAAACTGTCTTTCGTGCTGGAAATGCGCGTTAATTCCCGCTTCCGTGGCGGAACCCAAAAGCACGAATTGCGCTCCCTTACTCAGAGAGTAATAAATTGCATGGTGGACGAGATGAACGCCTTTTTGGTCGTCCAAACGACCGATAAAGGTAATAATAGGCTTGTCAGCATCGCGCAGTAACAGCCGATCGCGCAAAGCTTTTTTTGTTTTGGCTTTTCCTGCCAAATCCTCCTGAGTGTAGTGGTGCGGAATATAGCGATCGGTCTCGGGATTCCACACATCGTAATCAATGCCGTTGAGCACCCCGCGAAACTTCTCTTGATACAAATGCAAAGTGTGGCCCAAACCGTAGCCAAACTCGCCGAGGTGAGCTTCCCAGGCGTGGTGCGGCGAAACTGTGGTGACAAAATTAGAGTACACAATGCCACCTTTCATAAAGTTGATGGCAAAAGGGTTAAAGTTATCTCGGAGGCGATCGTACTCAAAATAATAATCCGGTCTGTGCAAACCCGTGGCTTGCAAAATATCGCTACCTCCCATGCCTTGATGTTTGAAATTGTGAATGGTATAGCAGACTCGCTGATATTCCATCCAATTGTATTTGTAAATTTCAAACAGCAGGACTGGAACCAAACCAGTTTGCCAATCGTGACAGTGAATCACATCGGGACGCTTGTTGCTTCTGAGCAAAAATTCCAAAGCGGCTTTGCTGAAAAATGCAAACCGCATATTGTCGTCATTGCACCCGTAATAACAGCCCCGATTAAAAAAGTTATCTTGAGAGCGAGGTTCGATGAAAAAACACAACTGCCCGTGCACCCAGCCGCACAAGACATCACAGAGGATTTCGCCGCCGTACCAGGGCACAGCCAAATCCCGGTAGGCCTCGTGAAGTCCCCAAATGTGGTCGTACCTCATGCAGTCGTACTTCGGTAGAATAATCTCGACGCAGTGGCCGGAATGCTCCAACTCCCGGCTCAGGCCATAAACTACGTCGCCCAAGCCTCCTGCTTTGATGACGGGGGCGCACTCCGAGGCAATTTGTACTATGTACATTTTTTTTTCTCGCTCCTGGATGAATAAAAAAATATTTTCTTAACTTGACAAAGTATAGGAGTTCTCGGCAAATAAGCAAGTAGGCCATTGGGAATACACGGAAATACGCACAGCTAGCGGATGTTAGGGCAGATTCGGGCGATCGGTGATATCGTTTTCGCTCAGATCTGAATTATTTAAACCGCAGACGAGGCAGAGAACGCATCCGTGGGTTCAATCTCAAATCGATTTATTACCCTATTTGCTGGCATTTGTCAACTAAATATTTTTAAAATTTTTGCCTAATTTGCGCGAAATTTTCTCGCACGATGCTGATAACTGATTGGCACAGAGCACCTGTTCGACTGCCAAACATCAACAGGACTTACGCATTCAAGGGCGGTGTTACAAGGGTTTGAGATTCTTCGTTTCACTTGCTAATGACACAATTACCTTGAAATGCGTCCAGGACTAATCAAATCAGGGATTCTATCTTGGAATTTAAACCAGCAAATGCCGTGTCCAGCATTGATCCAGAGACTCTTAAGGAGGCGATCGCCGATGCCCGACACCAACGGTAAGGAAAACAATTTAAACCAACAACTGCAACAGCTAGTTGCACAAGCCTGTTCGCATCCGCCCAAAAGCTTGATGCGGCGGGAAAAACTCAGCGAGATAGTGAGGCTGATTGTAAAATCAGGCAAACTTTGGCAAGAAGACACGCCTCATTACAACGATGCTTTACAGCAAACTTGGGTGTATTTTTGTCGCAATGTTTGCGAAGCGAACACCGCAAACAAACCTTACGATCGCAATCTGGGCAGCGTCATTACTTGGCTGGACAAATATCTCAAGATGCGGCTGAAAGACTTCACTCTCGAACAAACGCAGGAAAAAGTTAGACGTGATTTACCGTTGATTTCAGAAGACTCAGCAGAAATTAACCTGATCAATAATATCGAAAACCCGCCGACTTATTCTGACAGTCCGCTAGCCATCCTAGAAGAGACAAAAAAATGGGTGCGGGCTGATCCGGAGGGGGAATTGAGAAGCGTTCACATCAAAGAACGCCCCGATGTCACTTGCCAAACCTTAATTCTGAGGCGTCTTCCCCCGGAGACTCCCTGGAAAAACATTGCTCTTGAATTTAACTTGCCGCCGTCAACCGCACCAAATTTTTATAAAAGAGAATGTCTGCCCCGCTTGCGAAATTTTGCCAAAAATCAAGGATATCTGGAATAAAGGCAGGACAACTCCTGTCCTACAAAAAATCTGTAAAAAAGGAAAACCGTGATGAATAACAGCACCGAAAATATCAGAGAAAAATCTATTCCCCTGCCCATTACCGCCGCAGCCCTGCGGCTGGCACAGAAGTTTTCAAATCTTGACGGAGTGACATCCCCGGAGAAAAAAGAGCAAGTTTATTTCAACACTTTAGCTGTATGTGCAGTGAAAGATTACATGGAAATGATGGACATTCCCACAGACTTGAATGCCAGCGACAGTTGGAACGCGGCCATGCGCCTTTACACCGATGCAGCCGACTTGAAATTAACTCAACTAGGTCATTTGGAATGCCGACCTCTGAAGTCGGGCAAGTTTTGTTACATTCCGCTGGAAATACCGGAGGATCGCATTGGTTTAGTAGCAGTTGATATCGATATAAAGCGACAAAAAGCTACTTTGCTGGGATTTATGAAAACTGCAAGCGCTGGCGATTTAGCTATTGATAAATTGCAAAGTTTTGACAAATTTCTCCAACATTTGGATTGTCTGGAACGCAGCAGAAAAACTGTACAACTACACCAGTGGCTGCACAATATTTTTGAGGCAGGTTGGCAGTCTGTAGAAGATATTTTAGTGCCAAAAGAACCTCATTTAGCTTTTCGTTACAGCAGCGCAGTCGTGCGGGGCAAGATAATCCATCTGACAGCAGATATCTCGGAAAAAGCATCAGCAACCCTCGACTCTGTTCAGGAAAAACCTAATTTCTGGAGGGGTGTAAGAGAACCAGCCCCAACGGTAGCTTTGCTGGTGGCGATCGAACCAACAACCGAGACTGAAACTAATATTAAAGTACAGGTGCATCCCGCCGGCGGGGCAGACAGCTTGCCGCTCAATCTGACTCTGAAAGTCACCGACGGCGAGGGAAAAACTGTCATGGAAGCTTGCGCCGGCAGCGGTAACGGCTACATGACTCTAGAATTTGCCGCCGATAGCGGAGAATGTTTCAGCGTTGTGGTAAAACTGAAAGAATTCTGTATTGCAGAGAATTTTGCCGCCTAAAGAGGCCCGCCTGTCATAAGTTGTTGAGCATGAAAATTGAACCTTTTGGGCGGGCAGGATGCCCACCCCACAAGAATTTCATCGCGCCGTGACTGTAAAATTTAGATGCGCCTGGGCTTATCAGTTGTTAGCCATGCCGAAATTAGTTGTTTTGAAGCTAGATGATAACTTGATAAAAGGGGTGCGAGTTTCTCTGGAAATCGGTGCGGAAGGAGAGCGGCCTGCAGTGGAAATCCAAGCCTTCCTGCCTCCGAAACCCGAAATAACGGAACACTACGATCGCTGGCAGTCAACCTACCGCAGTTTGGGAGATTTCCGCATTAAGCCGATCGAAATTAGCATTAGGGGCTCTCGTGCGGAACAGTTGTCCAAATGCCGCTTGTTGCGGGAACAGTTAAGCCAGCAAATCAATAGCTGGCTCAACTCCGAACCGTTTCGCGAACTCAAAGAAACATTGCTCGAACAATTAATGCCGTCGGACACGATTCGATTTTTAATCAAAACTGACGACATCGATTTGCGGCGGCTGCCTTGGTACTGTTGGGATATTTTTGAGCGCTACCCGAAAGCCGAAATTGCTTTGAGCCCCGCAACTTATAAAAAACTGGCGATCGCCAACAGAAATCACGCTAAAGGCAGCGTAAAAATTTTAGCAATTTTGGGGAACAGTCAAAAAATTGATATTGAGCAAGATCGAATTATACTTGCAGGATTGCCCTCAGCAGAAGTTACTTTTTTAGTAGAACCAAGTCGCCGCCAAATAGGCGATCAGCTTTGGGAAAAAAGCTGGGATATCTTATTTTTTGCCGGACACAGTTCCACCCGCAGCGACGGCCGATCGGGTAAATTTTATATTAATCAAACCGAGAGTTTAACAGTAGAAGAACTGACACACGGTTTCAAGCTAGCGGTTAGCAGCGGCTTGCAGTTAGCCATTTTGAATTCCTGTGATGGATTGGGAATAGGGCGACAGCTTGAAGATTTGGGCATCCCGCAAACGATCGTAATGCGGGAACCGGTGTGCGATCGAGCTGCCCAAGATTTTTTAAAGTATTTTCTCCAAGCTTTTTGCAGCGGGGAATCTTTGTATGTGGCAGTGCGCCTCGCGAGGCAAAGATTGGCAGAATTAGAGTCAGAAATTCCCGGCGCTGATTGGCTGCCGATAATTTGTCAAAATCCGGCAGCTAAGCCGCCAACTTGGCAAGAGTTGCTGCACAAAGCCGAGCCGGAAACTGTCAGCAATCCGCCATCTTTATCTCGGCTGCGCCGCTTTCAGATCGGGCTGTTGGCGATCGCAACTGCTGCTGTTTCTGTCATGGGAGCGCGATCGCTGGGCTTGCTCCAGATATGGGAATTGCAAGCTTTTGACCAACTGATGCGGCTGCGTCCTGCTGAAAGCTCAGACTCGCGTTTGCTGGTGGTGGAGGCGACGGAAACGGATATCAACCAGTACGGCTTTCCGCTGCCGGATGCGACGATCGCAAAAGCAGTGGGAAAATTGGCACAGTATGGGGCGCAAACGATCGCCCTGGATATCTTCCGCGATCGCCCTTTACAACCCGGTTATGCAGCATTAGCCGCTCGCTTTCAGGGCGATCGAAATTTAATTGGTTTGTGCAGCGTCAAAGAAACCGGCAAACCCAACAAAGGCGGCATCAAACCGCCATCCGCACTGCCAAAAGAGCGCCTCGGGTTCAGCGATGTGGTGGCAGATGCCGACGGTATTCTCCGCCGCCACTTGCTGTTTATGCAGCCGCACAGCAGCGATCCTTGTACTACAGATCACTCTTTGAGCGCGAGGGCTGCCCTCCATTACCTAGCAGCAAAAGGCATCAAACCGGAAGATATTCCCAGAGATAAGATAAGGCTGGGTAATGCAGTTTTTGCACCGATTCACGGCAGTACAGGCGCTTATCAAAACTTGGACGATCGCGGTTTTCAAATAATGCTCAATTACCGACAACCCAAAAATTTTGTTCGCAGAGTCAGATTGGCAGAACTATTAGAAGGAAAAGTCAATCCCCATTGGATAAAAGACCGAATTATCTTTATTGGCGTGACGGCTCCGATTTCCAATCCAGATTATTTTTTGACGCCCTACAGTGCGGGAGAATCGCCTTCCCAGAAAATGCCGGGGGTGGTAATTCAATCGCAAATGTCGAGTCAAATTATCAGCGCTGCTTTGGATCGACGCCCGCTGCTGCAAATTGCACCTGAATGGGCCCAAATGCTGTGGATTGTGGGTTGGGCAGCAGTTGGTAGCGCGATCGCGATTGTCAGCCGACGCAGGCTGCACGTGGTGTCGGGGGCGATCGCATCTGCGGGGATTTCGTGCGGGGTTTGCTGGTTTTTGCTAATCGGGGGTTGGTGGGTACCTTTGGTACCCTCAGCTTTGGCAATGGTAGCAGCGGGTTTAATTGCGATCGTTTTTACTTTTCGGCCGAAATGACAATAAGTAAGTCCGCAACCTTGAGAAATCGGGTTGATCGCGAGGGAGCATCTCATCGTTGTAAAAACACTTCTTCTGGCTCCTTCCTTCTGACTCTTTCCTCCTAGCTCCTGGCTCCCAACTCCTATTTCTAGCTTGGCGGCAAAAGTGAGATGCTCCCGATCGCGATCGGCTATTTTTGGTTATTTTGCTGGTGCAGATAGTTGTTAATCGCTTTAGCGATTTTTGCTTGCTGGTATGGGTTCATCGTGCGGGGTAGGGAGATGCGAGAGCCTCCACAAACTAACAGTCTAACTTCGTACCAAATGTCATGATCCCGATCTTTTGTTCGATCGACTTCCACGCCATAAATTTCGCACAGAGAGTATTCCATTACTTTACGTGCCAACAAACCCCGCTGTTTAACAGTCAAGGTATTTAAAGTTTCATCGAAGCTGTAAGTTTCATTATTTCTCAAGACGATCACTGCGATTCCTGCAAGCAAAAATATGCCTCCTGTCCATCCCAACCAGTGATCGTATTGGCTTAAGCGCAGCAATCGATCTTTGGCATTTTTAACATAAAAATTGATGTCAGAAGCCACAGCGTCTTGGGTTCCCCAATTAGTGGAGTTAGCAGTGAAAGGAACATTGCCAACAGAAGTCAAAAGTACAACTCTGGTTTTATAGCCGCATCTTTCAACTTTAGCTCCCTGCAAAGAACCAAGCTCAATTTCTTTGATGTTCGACCCCAGTAAATTCGATCGCACAATCTGACAATTTCCTTGTTTTGCCTGCAATCGCTGGCAGCTCAGGGTTGCTGCATGATAGTCAAAAGTCAGCGATATCAGTCCAACTGCCATGAATAAACAACTAGGGAGCCAAAAATCAAATATGCTTTGAGTCTGAATTATTAATTCACTTGCTGTTTGCTGGATTATTTTCATTTATCTCATCCTTTTATTCCAAAAATTAGGCTAAGTAGGTAGGCGCTGTAAAACACAATTATGTAAACGATTGTAAAGTATCCAAATGCCCTAAGCGTGGCTAAGTTAGCCCTGTTTACATACTGTTACATAGCTGTGTTTAATCCCGCTTACCTACTTACCTTGTTATTGCGATCGATCGGAGCGAAAGTGTAACCGTCTCCGTGAGAAGTTTGAATAAAATTCGGAACAGCCGAATCGACTTTAGCCAGTTTCCTGCGAATCATACGGATATACACGTCCGCCACTTGCTCGTCTCGTGGGTCATTGCATTTCCATCCCCAAACTTTTTCGATTAGCTGTTGGCGGCTCCAGGCTTTACCTGGATAAGTTGCCAAAAAATACAATAGTTGAAATTCTAAGGCCGTCAGAGCTAAAGTTTTCTCTTTCAATGTCACCTCCCTACTAATTAAATCGAACCCGAGTTCACCGAAGACAAGATAGCGCCGAGTGACGGTTTTCATCCCCCTCAACAAGATTTCTATTCTAACTGCCAAGTCCTCAAGACTGAACGGTTTGCCGATTAAATCATCAACACCTGCTTTGATGATTTTAATTCCATCTTTTTCGCCTGTAACGCTGCTGGACATCACGACTAAAAAAACATTATTCTGTCTCTGCATTTCTTCGCAAAGTTTAACGCCGATATTATCGGGCAAATTCCCATCCAAGATTACGAGGACTGGGTTGAATTCCTCAAAGATTTCTAAAGCTGTTTTTCCGTCTGCAGCAGATTGTACTTGATATGTCTGATTCAGATAGCCGTCGATGAAATTACGGACGGGGGCGTCATTCTCTACAACCAAAATTTTGGAAGTTTGATCGGTAGATATCGTCATAAATTTTGACTCTCTTGTTAATGGTTCAAACTTTAGAAAATCGAGTAGGTATGCTGTCTTTTGATTAGCCCCTCGATCTCCTATAGGGCGTGTTTTCTTTCCCCGTAGATGCCCCCTTAGCTTGCCCCTACTCAACCCCTACTCCCTTTAAAAAGGCGAGTATGGGGTGGGACAATAGCAAATTAACTGGTTCGCGCGCTCTATCTAGGAACCAGTCGTAATTATGATGATTCAATTAGCAAGTACCCTGTCCCTGCGAGCGCTCGGAGCGAAAGTGTAACCGTATCCCCGAACAGTTTGAATAAAATTGGGAACAGCGGCATCAACTTTAGCCATTTTCTTGCGAATTTGGCCGATATGCACGTCCACCACTCGCTCTTCTGCTGCATAATTAGATTTCCATCCCCAAACTTTTTCGATTAGCTGTTGGCGGCTGC
The DNA here is from genome assembly GCF_036700845.1 of Microcoleus sp. S13_C5. Lineage (NCBI taxonomy): Bacteria > Bacillati > Cyanobacteriota > Cyanophyceae > Oscillatoriales > Microcoleaceae > Microcoleus > Microcoleus sp. S13_C5. The sequence continues at coordinate 32,811 of NZ_JAUBPR010000053.1, read as the reverse complement.
AAGCTTTACCCGAATGAGTTGCCAAAAAACACAATATTTCAAATTCTAAGGCTGTCAGCGTTAGAATTTGCTCCTTCAATCTCACTTCCCTACTCACTAAATCGATCGCTAATTGGCCGAAGACAAGGTTGGGCGGAGTGACGGATCTCGATCGCCTCAACAAGACTTCTACTCTAACTGCCAATTCTTCAAGACAGAAGGGTTTGCACATAAAATCATCTGCACCTGCTTTCATGATTTTAATTCGATCTTCTTGGGCGGTGCGGCTGCTGAGAATCGCGACTAAAACATTAGTGCGCTTCTGCATTTCTTGGCAAAGTTTATAGCCGGTAGTATCGGGCAAATTCCAATCCAAAATCACGAGGATTGGGTTAAACTCTTCAAAAATTTCGAGAGCAGTTTGGCCGTCTGCGGCAAATTTTACTTGATATGTCTGGTTGAGAAAGCGGTAGATGAGAGTGCGAATGGGGGCGTCGTCCTCTACAACCAGAATTTTGGCTTTTCGATCGGCAGATATTGTCATAATTTTTGACTTTATTGTTAAGGGTGCAAAGTTAGGAAAGCGAGCAAGTGTATGAAAACACTCTTTATTGTTTAGTCCGCTATGAGTGAACTAAAGTTTGTGCAGTAGGGGCAATCCCCCCGTGGTTGCCCCGATTGCGATCGCAAGCGTGACTTTTATGAAGAAATTAAATCGACACATGACTTATCGCTCCTGGCGCGATCGAGTTTCTGTGGAGCTTTCAGCGAAAAAACTAATTTTTTCGCAGTTTTGGCAATTTTTTACAAAATTTAATCAATTATGTTTCGCCGATCAGTGTGAAAGCCGCCCAATCTCTGGGATTTGGATGCTGCTGCATTGTCTCCAGCATGGCGTTTCGCAGAGCTTGAGCTTTGTTGCCTGTTCGATCGAGATTTTGATAAAATTTCACCATCAAATCGGCTGTAGGAGCATCCGGCACCGCCCACAAAGACACAATGACACTGGGCGTACCAGCCGAAATTAAAGCGCGGGACAAACCGATAACCCCGTCGCCGGTAATTCGCCCCATGCCGGTATTGCAGGCACTCAAAACTACCAAATCCGCGTTGAGGTGCAGGTTCAAAATTTCCTCAGCCGTCAGCAAACCGCTATCGGTGCGATCGGGTGCAAGGGCGATCGCACTGCCGAGCCCGCGAATGTTATCGAGCAATCCGTGGGTGGCAAAATGGACGATGCGGGCGTTTGGCAAGCGCTGAAGTACGGCGGCTTTGGTAGCGGATTTGCCTGTCAAGGCTTGGGTTTGGAACAATTGGGCGATCGCGTTAGCTTCGGTTTCTGAATGCGGCAAAGCAGATAACTGCTGTGGGGGTTTTCCCGCTACAAGAGAAACTTCGGGCATAGTCGGATTTCCTACTACTAGAATGTCCCCAACTAAATCGGAAATCTCTTGCCGTTTTTGGCTGGTTAATTCCAGAATTTGAATCGAAGGAGCAGTTAGAATAGTATGTTTTTCAATTAAGAATTTACCCGCAGCATCTTGCAGGGCCGGAAAAGGAACGAAAAATACTTCGCCTTGAGGAATAAAGATAATTCGAGCTTCTGGATCTGTCGGCAACAAATCAGCAATCGGTTCAATTAGCAGTTGATGGAGTTTTTGCAAGCGCGGGTGATTGGTGCGACTCGATTGCACTTTTGCTGTTACATCAATTGCAGGTCTGGGAATAGTCAATCCTTCGGGAAAAGAGGATTGCCAGAGCGAGAGAATGCCGTGAGTTTCATCAACAGATATGATTTGCCAAGGTTCCCAATTAGGGGCATCGTCGTGGAGTTTAACTAAATCGCCTGGGTCAAATTTTAGGGTGGGATTGAAGTCGCGATTTCTGATGCCGATCAACTCGCGAGAGTCGGCAACCAGCTCTTTGAGCGGAGTATGTTGATAGTTGAGGTCAACTTGGCGAAATGCAATTTCACCCGTCGGCTGAATTACCCAAATAAAAAGTTCTTCTAAAAAAGAAATCGAATATTCCACAAAAGTTGCATTTTGTGCTTTAGCAATTTGTTTAATTTGCTCGATCGTAGGCGGCTTAATATTGGGTATCGCATCTGAATTAGCAGATAACCGAGCAGTCAGTAACTCCACAAAAGCCCGCGCCCGTCCCCGCTCCGAAATTTCCAGCGCCTGTTCTGTTTTTGACTGGGCGATCAGGGCTTTTTCCAGGTGGCGGTAAGTTGCTGCTTGGGTTTCAAAAATAGATACTTTAAAGTTATCGTTTTTGCCCAATCTTCCCCGAAGCGATTCCCAAATTTGAATCGCCTTGCGGAGGAATGTTTCAGCTTCTGCAAACTGTCCAAAGTCAAATAAAGCTAGTCCTAAATTGTTGAGAGTTGCGCCTTCTGACGCGCTTTCGCCGATCGCGCGCGCGATTTCTAAACTCTGCTGGCTGTATTCGATCGCCCGCTGGTACTGCCCTAAACAGCGGTAAGCATTGCCCAGATTTCGCCAGGAAGTCGCTTCCCCAGATCGATCGCCGATTTCCTGCTGAATGTCTAAGGACTGTTTGTAGAATTCGATCGCCCGCAAGTAATTCCCCAAATTACTGTAAGCATTGCCCAGAGTCACTAAGGAATTAGCTTCCCCATAACTGTTATTGATTTTCTTGTCAAGATTCAGGGATTTCTGAGAGTATTCGATCGCCCGTTGATGTTGCCCTAGGGAAACATATGTACGGCCCAAAGCGTTCAAGGATTCCGCTTCTCTATTCCAAGAATTGAGTTTTCGCGCCATATCTAGGGACTGCTGCTGACACTCGCTCGCCTGCTGGTATTCCCCGATGGCATAATATGCACTCCCCAAATTGCGCCAGGAACTAGCTTCTCCGTGAGGGTTGCCGGTTTCCCGCTGAATATTTAGGCATTGCAGGTGGCACTCAATTGCTTGCAAGTATTCCCCCAGGGCATCGTAAATATTGCCTAAAGCGTTTAGGGAAACAGCTTCCGCGCTGCGGTTGCCAGTATCTCGCTGCATATTTAGCGACTGCTGGTGATAGTCAATTGCTTGCGAGTAGTCCCCCCGCAACGTGTAAAAATTGCCTAGATAGTTCAGAGATTTCGCTTCTCCGTAGCAGTTGTCGGTGTCTCTATGAATATTTAGCGACTGCTTATAGTATTCGATCGCCTGCGAGTATCTTTCCAGGGAACTATATAGCACTTCCCCGAATGAATCTTTCTCGCGGGGCCCTCTTGCTGGTATTTTCCTCATTTTATCTGGAACAACAATTTTATTACTAACAGGAGACTGAATCGATCGGTAAATCAGCAGCACATCTGCTACCGACAGCGCCTGCTTGTAAAGCCGAATATCCCCAATATTGCCCAAGAAAATTCCCCCCGAATCGTCCGAGCGCCTGCCAATAGTCAAGGGAATACTATTGCTCAGGGACGCCGATTTGTGTGTTGGGTTGAACCGCAAACCTACTTCTTTGCCATCCACATACCAACGTCCTCCATCCGGTCGATCGCGATCGACAACAACCGCAACGTGATGCCATTGGTTGTTGCTGACAACCGGCAAAGATGGAATATCTTTTTCTCGGCGGTTGTAATAATAGTTTACCCAACTGCTGCCATCCGCTATTTGGAGGTTTATTTTCCCTTTATAAATAAAGAAAGACCAGCCTCGTAAAGGGCCAGAATTTTGAATACGCTGATCGATAATCTTGGCAATACCAAAATCTCCCGTGCGAATCCACGCACAAATAGAAAAGTCTTCTTTGCCTATATCCAGTAAAGGAGTGACTGGGAAAGTAACGCAACCTCCAGTTAGCAGCAGGCTTTCGTGCGACCCGTTTTCTAATGGTTCAACAGCACGGGAAACACTGTCAATTAGGCGTGCCGGAGGGAGTTCGGGGCGATCGCTCGCCAAGTTGCCTGCTTCATCAAATGACCAATGGGCGATCGGCTCTGTATTGAAAGTATTGTAGACGCTTAATATCGGGCATTTCATCGCTTAGTTGACTTAATTTGTGTGGAACAGGCATCTTGCCTGTTCCTGATGGGCGGGCTAGCTGCAACGGCCCACAAAAAAACTTACTCTTTGTGGAACAAGCATCTTGCGTGTTACGGTGCTGAAACTATCCCGTGCAGGCGCACAAACGGATGCTGCAATAAAGCCTCCCAGTCAGCATCCAAAGTCGCCAGAGAAGATATTTTCTCAAATCCAGATAGCTCTGCTAGTGCTTCATACCGCAAGTCATTTTCAGCATAAATTAGCAGCCTCTCCTCTAAAGTAGCTGCCTGTAATTGGCTCAACAGTTTACCGCGCAGTGCAACTAATTCTGTGAGAGTTTCGTACCACAAACCTTGTTTAGCTAACAGCAAAACGCGCTGCCTCAGCGATGCTGTTTCTAGCTGAACCAAAATTTCTGGTTTCATTTCCACCCGCTCAATCCACCCGTGGCGGGAGATATTTCCGCAGAAAAAGCACCACTGATACTTCTTGCCAGTTTCCAGAGGAGGTGAATTTTGCGGTAAGGAAAAACTCGCAATTCCCGGTGCTTTTTCTAGCTCAAAAACTGTTCGGAAAACTACTTCTTGCTGTTCGTCCCGCAGCACAAACTCAAAGGGAATATCATCAGGCAATGAAGCAGGCAAGTATAGCCAAAAAGTCGGATGTGCGATCGCTGTCAACCCTATATTTGTAGCGGGAATCAAAGCTAAAAAGTTGTGAGGATCGCGGCTGCCTGCGTCGGTGCGATCGCCCGGTGCTCCGCGCGCGGGCGGATCGTATGCGAGTACCAGTGGCAGCAAATTCGGTTCCCCCGGTGAATCAGCAAGCATCGCTGCCAATCCAGGTTGAACCATTGTTAAAGCCACAAGCACATTAAGCGCCGCCTGCTGTAGGAGCAGTTTTGTTACATTCATAAAATATCCGCCAAGTAGAGGTATAAAATCTCAGTTCGCTCCAACGGCACCCTGAAAATAATCTTGCCAGATTTTTTATGCTAGCGTCTATAGTTTCGCGTAAATTTTTTACTATATTTCCCCAATAAAATTCCGCGATCCCGGCTCCAGCAACCTCTACATTAAAAATGAAACAACTCAACCCAAACCCATAGCATCATTTTCACATACTAATAATTTACCTTTCCCCTGATAATACCAAACATAACCCTCTCCACCGCCTTTGCCAAAATGACCTAATTTTCGATAATCTTCTTCAATCCCCTTGGTAAATCCTTTCACCAAATCGCAATCAGCTATCAAAGTTTCACCTTGTCTGAGTTCGACAACCTTAGCCGGTGAATTGGTAGCTGCTACGACAGTAGCTTTTTGCTCGCGCAAAGCTGTAACAGCAATTCTCCACCTACCGTCATTAGAAGCAGCCACTTGTTGTCGGAATTTCAGTTTTTTAGCACCGATAACTACATTGTCCGAACAAAACTGAAATATACCGTCATCAAACTCCCACTGCTCTGCATCCGAAAGGTCGATCGGCGTATAATGCAGGAAATGCCCTTTTTGTCTCGGTTCGAGCTTCACCGTACCAGTTCCTTGATATACAGGAGCGTTGTAGTCCATTTCCGTTGTCAAAGATACCCACATATCTTTCAAACGGTTATCCGTTTTATACACACCAGAAGTCAATTTTCCCATACACCAATGCAGCGCACCTTTTTGAATTATCACTCCCGAATTGTTCAAGTTAATTTCCGCTTGCTGAACGAGGGGAATATTCTTAGTGGGATGGTAAAACTTATTGGTTTCAGGATTGATGTTTTGGATGTACCACAAATCCGTCGGTTCCAAAACCTTGATTTCGTATTTCATGATTTACCTCGCATATTTACTTGAAATGTGTTAAACATTTGACTTATGATTTGGGGCTTCCGCGCTCCCGAACTTATCTTGTGAAATTTATCTTTTGCAGACATCCTCTGCTACTGTTAAATTATCTAGCTATCTTAGCAATAGCAGACAGCGCCCCTCCACAATTGTTGAGAAAAATTTATGCCTGCGATCGCACAATCTCCCAATTTACAGATTTTACAAGAAATCAACTCAGGATTGCCCAATATTTGCGGCTCCGAAGCAGAAATCAGTGCCGCAGCCAATAGCAACGAACCAGTCTTTCTACCTGCCACAAACCTCCGCCTCGAAAACATTCAAGCCGGATTCGCCTGCGCCCTGCATATGCACCAACCGACAATTCCTGCGGGTGCAAACGGCGAACTAATCTGCAATCTCCAGCATATGTTTGAACATCCCAACCAAGGAGACAATCACAATGCCGGAGTGTTTGCTTGGTGCTATTCTCGCATGGGAGAATTCATCCCACAACTGATTGCTGAAGGCTGCAACCCGCGAATTATGCTCGACTATTCGGGCAATTTATTGTGGGGATTGCGCCAAATGGGACGCGACGATATCTTTGATAATCTCAAGCGGATTACCTGCGATCCTCAATATCAACCTCATGTAGAATGGCTGGGGACAATGTGGAGTCACGCCGTCATTCCCTCAACTCCCATTCCCGATATTAAACTCCAAATTCAAGCATGGCAACATCATTTTGCGGCAATTTTTGGCATTGATGCCCTGAAGCGCGTTAAAGGTTTTTCGCCCCCAGAAATGCACTTTCCCAATCACCCTGATACACTTTACGAATACATCAAAGCTTTGAAAGAATGCGGCTATCGCTGGCTGATGGTGCAAGAACATTCTGTAGAAAATCCAGACGGTTCGGGATTGTCGCAAGACCAAAAATATATTCCCAACCGTTTAGTTGCTCGCAATTCTCACGGCGAAACAATCAGCATCACGGCTTTGATTAAAACCCAAGGTTCGGATACGAAATTGGTGGGTCAAATGCAGCCTTATTACGAAGCCAAAGGACGCAATAAACAGCAAATTGGCAATGTCACAGTTCCTTCTTTAGTTACTCAGATTGCTGACGGCGAAAATGGCGGCGTCATGATGAATGAATTTCCCAGCGCTTTTGTCAAAGCTTGGCACGAAAACCGCGAACAAGGCGGGGGAAAATCTGGTGTTGTTGGTTTAAACGGCACTGAATATTTGGAGATAATTGAGGCGGCGGGCGTTAATCCTGATGATTATCCTGTGTGTCAGGGGATTAACCAGCACAAAATCTGGCACCTAGTCGATCCTGATAGTGCTACACCGGAAAAAGTGGAAAGTGCGATCGCCCAACTCAAGCAAACCGACCATAATTTTCACATGGATGGTGCTTCTTGGACGAACGATTTGAGTTGGGTGAAAGGCTACGAAAATGTCTTGGAACCGATGAATCTACTCAGCGCTGCATTTCACAAAAAATACGATCCGCTGGTGCAGCAAGATGCGGCCGTTACCAACCAGTTGGAATACCAGCAAGCTTTGCTTTACAACTTGCTGCTACAAACAAGCTGTTTCCGCTATTGGGGACAGGGAACTTGGACTGATTACGCGCGGGAACTTTACAACCGTGGCGCTGCTTTAATGAAGTAGCAGAATTTATTGTAGGGTGCCTCGGAAACAAACTGTTTGAGCCTCTTCAAATATCAGCGCTGACGCACCCTACATCTAGAAAACTTTATTGATAAAGAGAGGACTAAAGTCCTCACTACAAACACAGACTTACCAATTACTGTCTACATTTCCTGCATCAGCCGCAAATAGTTCTGCCGCATCTGCGTCATATTTTCCATCATTCTATTAGCCATATCTTTCTCAACATCGCTCATTTGCTGCCAAAATAAAGCCGAGCGCCTCGCCATAATTGCTTCTTCCCACAACATCTCCAAAAGTTGGGCCGCCATTGGGTTTTCAGCATCGATAATCCCACACAATTGCTCGAAGGCCCGGTTGGCTTCGGTGTGAGTGCTAACATCCTGAACCAGGCTTAGGCATTTTTTCAGTTGTACGATCGGATTTTCAGAAGAGTAAGCCATAATTTCACTAAGATAAGCGACAAAATTTACACTGATACCTTTGACATTACTAGAGTTGTGACACAGCCGTAGAGTTCCCTACATACCACCGCCAAGGCAAATCAATTCCTTGAGAAATCCCGATCCGCGTAGTTTGCACAAAATTTATTGTACCCTCCTCCACAGCTTGCTGAAAGTTCTCGCTCCGGTGTTCCAATCGCAGCGGTTGGCCTGCACCCAAGGGAAAACCGCTTAAAGTTCGATCGATATCGAGCACCTTACACAGTTTCCCAGGCCCGGCGGCGAGGCGCGATCGCTTCTTCTCAGGAATTGCAGCGAATTCTTGGGGAACCGCATCTACCTGCAAAGCTCGAATCAGCACAGCACTAGCAACTCCCTCTGCATCCGTCACGACATTAAAGCAATGGTACATCCCGTAGATTAAGTAAACGTAGCTCATACCCGGAGGCCCGAACATCACCTCATTGCGAGAAGTGCGCTTTCGGTAAGCGTGACAAGCGGGATCTCCCGGGCCGTAAGCTTCGGTTTCGACTATAATTCCCCGAATCGTCTCGCCGTCAGGAAACTGCCGCACCAGCGAGCACCCCAGCAAATCTGGCGCTACGCTGGTAGATGGCCGCGCCAGCCAAAAAGATTCTACAATCTGAGTATTTGCACTCACTCAACAACAGCAGGTAAATTATGGACGTTAAGTTAGTTTTAGCAGTCTTGACAGCAGTTTTCACCGTTTGCTGTCTGTTCTTCGGTACAAAAAACGGATTCTACGATACTGACAAGTATCACGGTAACGGTTCTGCTCACTAATTTTAGGCGTGCAGTTCCTTTCTTAAAAAACCGCTGCCTGTTTGTCAGGCGGCGGTTTTCTTTCGATTTAATAGATATAAACAGTATTTGCTGGCCTTACTAAGGATGAATTGTGCCATCTGGCCTTTTAGCTTCTTGCAAGCTAGCATTCGAGAAGTCCGCGCATCCCATGAGGTTAAAACGCATTGTCGCTCCTCGATCCGTTGCTTTCATATTGAAACCAACTACTGCATTTTCTGGGTTATTATGTTGTGGAACAGCGCTGACATTAAAATCCATATTTGCTTCTTTTTCATTAGCCTCAAGGTTGAAAGTGATGCCGGCACAGCCCAAATCAGCTCCCGTGAGGTTGGCTCTATTTAAGTTGGCATTTTTGAGGTTGGCATTGGTCAATTTGGCTCCTGATAAGTTAGCACCTTCTAGATTAGCTCCCTGCAAGTTGACTCCTTGCAAGTCTAATCCTTTTAGGTTGGCATTGCTGAAATTGCATTCGGGACACTGTTTTGTTTGCAGCAATTCCTTAACTTGGTTTTGTTGATTTAAAAAAGTTAGATATTTTACCGCAGTAAAGACAACTGCGATGGACAATCCAGCAGTAAATAAATTATTTAATTTCATAAATATCGGAAAAGCTTCGGGGGCTTTCTCTGGCTGTTAATAGATTTCTACAATAGTGCGATCGACCTCTCCAGAATTTCCCAAACAAAATTGTCTGCATCTGAGTCAAGCAGTCCGGCACAATTAAACACCGCTGGACTTATATAGCAGCAACCGTCCAGACGGTTAGGAGGTTCTTAATTTCTCAAACCCTTGCTATTATTCCTTCTTCCTTGTTCCTTCTTTTTACCCGCTCAGCTTCGCGGTGCACAGAGGGTAGTTGAAGTGTCGAAGGGTCTTCTTCTTTTTTCCTTCAGCTTTAAATCCCCCTCCTTGTCTTCGCCAGTGCTGCTTTGAGTTTCGGACTCGCCCCGTCCGTCTGCTTCACTTGGCTTTGAGTAGTCCACAAACGAAATTTATTGTTAGCCAAAGGCGCGCATTGGCATATACCTGCGGACTGAAATAAAAGAAACTTTATTTATATCCCTGGAAAGAGGAAATTTTCGAGAGACTTGAGGATAATTAATAGAGAAACGCAATACTGTAGCTGCGCTGTTAAGTTCTCAGCAACTACTTTTTTGGTCAAAATTGCTTTGAGAAATTAATTTACTTACAAAACTGTTGGCAGCAGCTCAGGTTCCTCAACCTCGCCAGAACACACTCTACCAATAATCCCGACACTTCGGAGCGGCAATGAACACAATCAAACCCGAACCCAAAAGATCGCGCTTCATGGCTCTGCTGCTGACAACGCTGCTGACATTTCCGTTTATGAGTGCTTGCGGCTCTAGTCAGGAAAGTTCCGCTCCCCCGCCTCCTGTTGACAACACTCGGGCTGGACGAGTGCAAACTAATCCGGGCTCCGCTCCTACGCCACAAGCGAAAAAAGGACTGAGCAATGCTCAAAAAGTAGGGATTACTTTAGTCGGAGCAGCCGCCCTTTACTACCTCTACCGCCAGCACCAAAACAAGCAAGAAAAGGGGCCCCAGGGAAAATATTACCTTTCCAAAAACGGTCGCGTTTACTACCGCGATGCCCAGAATCGCGCTCACTGGGTAACGCCCCCGCCTGAAGGAATTAAAGTTCCGGAGTCCGAGGCAGCGCGTTACCGCGAATTCCAGGGGTACAACAACCAAACTACAGGTCGAGACCTCACAGGCTTGCCGGAAGCTACAGCTCCTGTTCCGGCACAGTAGCCTAACCATTTGAGATTTTAGATTGCCGGTTGCGTGATTTTCAATTAAATCTGGGATTCCCAATCTAAAACAGTCGTTTTTCAACACATAAAAAAGAGGAACTTTATCATGGTAGATGGATTTTTGCGGAAGTTAAAAGATGCGATCGTCGGGCCAGACAGCGAGCAAGTCGATCCTGACGGCTATTACGAAGATGCCTCAAATCCCGGACAGTTCGGCAACGCGCGTCCGGCCAGCGAAGACCCCTACGGCGACCCGGCTGAGAACGGAGAGTACGGCAACCTGACTCCGGCCAGCGAAGACCCCTACGGCGACCCCGCAGACTACGCCGGTACCGACTACGGACAGTTCGGCAACCTGACTCCGGCGAGCGAAGACCCCTACGGCGACCCGGCAGACTACGTAGCGGATGCTGGAATGTTCGGCAATGTGACCCCCGCCAGCGAAGACCCCTACGGCGACCCCGCGGATGAGGAAGGGTTTAGTTAAGTCAGTTAGCTAGAAGAAAAATTACCTGGTAAGCAACAGCACCCCTACGGGGGTGTTTTTTTGTTGCGAAATACCAAGAGTGAGCCAAAGATGAGCGGAAAAGGGAACTCTTGAGGGGAGAGAGAATCTGAAACCCTTAACGGACAAGAGAATTGTTAAACGGAGAGGGTGGGATTTGAACCCACGGAACCTTGCGGTTCACCTGATTTCAAGTCAGGCGCATTCGACCACTCTGCCACCTCTCCCGGCGCATAAATTTTATCATACCAGCAAATGTCTCTAACTACAAATAGCGGCAGATTCAGTGCGCCGATACAGAATTTGTTCTCTTTCTACCGCGAAATCTTCGCCTACCCATACCAGAGACACTTCCGACACTGCTCCATTTTCCAGGAGGACGATCGAAAAATTCCGCAGTTTCGAGCACTCTCTCTCCACAATTCGCGGTACGCTGGCGGCATTCAAATACACCGTACCCTCCGCACTTACCTCCAGCGACTTCCGCAACTCCTGCTTTGTGTGTCGCAGTTTGTGGTGCATATGACCAAAAGTTACCAGAGGTATGTGCTTTCCAGAACTCCGAGTTCGATCGATCGCCTCCGCAAAATCGGGGTCGCCCCAATCCCCTCCCAGCGGCTTCCAATCTCGCCCGCAGGGGTCTTCAGGAGCCTCTCCCAACCCCGTCGGGCCCGTGTGACCCAAAAAAATCACATTTTCGCAATCGGCATCTGCCGCAGCCCCTGCTATGCGCCGCGCCGACTCCTCAAAACTTTCTACCCCAAACCACTCCGAGTAAAAATCCCCGTACTTCCACTCCGAGCCCCCCCAAGTAAACGGGCGGCTTCCCACCACAGTTACGCCCAATTCGGGAAAATCCCGTTTCCCGTAACCGACGTGAGCTTCTCCCATTAAATCTAACTGCTGTTTCACCCAATTTTCTTGAGTGCGATCGTAAGGACACTGACTGCGGCCCCACTCAGTCGCCGTGTACCAAGCATCGTGGTTCCCAAAAACTGCTGCTTTCCGAATGTCCAATTGGGCGATCGCCCGCACCACCTCCACCGACTCATTGCCAAAATCCCCCACAAACAGGACCAAATCAACGCCCAGATGCTTGAGGGCCTCGCCGTCTTCAGGTTCCCAGCGATCGTGAACGTCCCCCACCACCGCAATTTTGATAGATTTAGCTTTATTCATGTGATTTGTCATGTGCGATCGATCCCTAGCCCCTTCTTACTCAGCATAAGAAACAGCGACCAATTTTGGCACTCTCCCCCAGCCTATTTTAGATTTGAGATTTGAGATTTTAGATGGGCTCCACTGAACAGCCAGCACTTTTTGGTGAATTCAACTATAATTCAAAATACACTTTAGCTGTCTTCGCCACCTTCCCCGGAATATTCTAACTGTGTTTACCACCGCACCTGCTCCGAACTTTACTCAAACCCGACTGCCCCACGACTTGTTTGCAGCAATTAACGCCCTCAAACAAGAGTTAAACGCCGTCATTCTCGCCCACTATTACCAAGACTCCGAGATTCAAGACATCGCAGACTTCATTGGCGACTCCCTAGAACTTGCCCGCAAAGCCGCCAACACCAGCGCTGATGTCATAGTTTTTGCCGGAGTTCATTTCATGGCTGAAACCGCAAAAATTCTCAATCCCGACAAATTAGTATTGTTGCCAGACTTGAATGCTGGGTGTTCCCTCGCCGACAGTTGCCCTCCCGAAGCCTTTGCAGCTTTCAAAGCCGATCGGCCAGGACATTTGGTAATTTCCTACATTAATTGTACCGCCGCCATTAAGGCAATGAGCGATATAATTTGCACCAGTTCTAACGCGGTTAAAATTGTCAACCAAATTCCCGAAAATCAGCCGATAATTTTTGGGCCCGATCGCAATCTCGGCCGCTACGTCATGGAACAAACGGGCAGAAACATGGATATCTGGCAAGGGGCCTGCATCGTCCACGAAAACTTCTCAGAAAAAAAGATTGTTCAACTCAAAATCGAAAATCCCGAAGCCGAAATAATTGCCCACCCAGAATGCGAACCTCCCGTGCTGCGCCACGCCGATTACATCGGCTCCACCACCGCTTTACTCAAATATTCTCAAGCTAGTTCCAGCCAAGCTTTTATTGTCGCGACTGAACCGGGAATCATTCACCAAATGCAAAAGCAAGCTCCGCACAAACGCTTCATCCCCGCTCCTTCAACCAATAATAACTGCGCTTGCAACGAATGCCCGCACATGAGATTAAATACCTTGGAAAAATTGTATCTCTCCCTAAAAAATCAAACTCCTGAAATTACCATGCCGTTAGATATTCAACTAGCAGCCTTGCAGCCGATCCAGCGAATGCTAGAAATGAGCTAACCGCTGGCTATTTTTAAGTAAATCTATTGTATGCTGGGTTGGGCGCGACGATTAAATTAAGCCATCGCCTAACCCACCAACATCGATCTGCAATTCGTGAAGCAGGGGTTAACTCTTTCTCTTCCTCTGCGTTTCATTCCTTTAAAACTCATCAACCATAAATGATCCCAGAAAAACTGATTATTTTCACCCGCTATCCCGAACCGGGGACAACCAAAACTAGACTAATTCCGGTGCTGGGAAAAACAGGCGCTGCCAACCTTCACCGCTTGATGGCCCAACGGACGATCGCCTGCGCTCTCTCTCTGGAAAAATCCCGCCGATTATCGGTAGAAATTCACCGAGCCGGCGGCAGCAAACAACTGATGCAAGAGTGGCTGGGAAGTGATATTTCTTGTGAAAATCAAATAGACGGGGATTTGGGCGCGAGAATGACAGCAGCGTTTGAGAAATCTTTTAATTCAGGCGTTGAAAAAACTGCAATAATCGGTACAGATTGTCCTGATTTGAAAGCAGAAATCATGGCACAAGCTTTTGAGGAATTGAGCCAGCACGATTTAGTTTTGGGCCCGGCAAAAGACGGAGGTTATTATCTGATCGGGCTGCGGCGAGCGATACCGGAATTGTTCGGTGGCATTCACTGGGGAACCAGTGAAGTATTTGCTTGTACGCGGGCGATCGCCCAAAAGCTAGGTCTCAATATTGCTTATCTTCCCACTCTTGCAGATATCGATATACCAGAAGATCTTCTCGGTTTAGATATTAATATATTGAAATAACTAAAGTCTATTTAACCTTTATAATTTATTAATAATTGTCATCTTATTTTTAATAAGAATGCTTGATTGTGAAACCAGAACGTCATAATATAGTAATTGTATTTGTCTAACCAAATGCTGAATCTCAGTAGCAGTTAGACAGCGCTTGGGACAATAGTCCCAGGCGCGAGAAAAAGCCAAAAATTAGCAAATAAATTAGCAACTAACAGCTTAGCTTTGTAGGAAACCCGCCCTGCCAGATGAAAGCCCAATGTAGGCGGGGGCCCGGCGTAAAAAATGAGCAACTAACAGATAAGCTTTGTACAAAACTCGCCCTCCCAGGTTAAGGCCCAATGTAGGGGCGAGTCCGGCGTAAGAAATTGGCCAAATAACAGATAAGCTTGGTACAAAACCCCTCACACACGGGGTGCTTAATTCTGTATGTCGCCAGAAAATCCCAATCTCAAAATTTCCATTATCATTCCAGTCTTAAACGAAGCATCTACAATTGCCCCAGTCATCTCCACCGCCGGAAATGCCAAAAATGTCGAAATAATTGTCGCCGACGGCGGCAGCAGCGACGGTACAGCAGATATAGCAAAATCTTTGGGCGTCCGAGTTATCTCCACCGCCCCAGGCCGCGCCACCCAAATGAATGCAGGTGCCGCCGCAGCTACTGGAGATATCCTGCTGTTTCTGCACGCAGACACTCTTTTGCCTCGCGGGTACGACGATAGCGCGCGTCGGGTACTAGCTAACCCGTCCGCTGTAGCGGGGGCCTTTGAACTCAAGATTGACGCCCGCAGGCTCAGCCTCCGGCTGGTAGAAACAGCGGTAAACTGGCGATCGAACTTTCTGCAAATGCCCTACGGCGACCAAGCCATTTTCCTCAAAGCAGCTACCTTTGACAAAATCGGCGGTTTTCCCGACTTGCCCCTCATGGAAGACTTTGAATTCGTGCGTCGGTTGAAAAAACAAGGCCGCATTGAAATAGTACCCCAGCCAGTGCTGACATCCGCCCGTCGGTGGCAGCAGCTTGGGGTCATCAAAACCACCGCCATTAATCAAATAGTAATCATGGCTTATTTCCTGGGAGTGTCGCCCGATCGACTCGCTTTCTGGTATAAGAGGCAAAAGAAAAATTCTTCCAAAAACTAAAGAATAGTGAACTTTTCTAAAGCTCGCCGTTAATTATGTAAATAGGAAACACGTCCCTGCGTAAAATATGACTTGAACGCCTCAACTTTTTAAACTGCGAGGACAAACAGAATATGGCCGATCCCAGAGATGCAGAGCTTATTAAACCCTTTAACGGCGACCCCTTCACGGGTCATCTAGCCACCCCCATCAGTGCTTCTGATTTCACAAAAGCATTCATTGGGAACTTGCCCGCCTACCGCAAAGGACTCTCGCCCCTAATTCGAGGTCTGGAAATTGGCTTGGCACACGGCTATTTCCTTGTCGGCCCCCAAATCGTCTTCGGACCCCTGCGGGATTATCCAGAAGCAGCTAATCTCGGCGGATTATATACAGCCCTCGTCTTAGTTCTGCTTGGCACACTAGGGATGTCTGCTTACGGTTTAGTCTCTTTCAAACAAGACAATACCAGCTACCCGAGCGCTAATCCCATGACCCCCGATGCCCTCAGAAATGCTGAAGGGTGGAGCCAGTTTACCGGTGGTTTCTTCATTGGCGGGATGGGCGGCGTCTTTGTTGCCTACTTCTTACTCGAAAACTTTAACGGCATCGATGCCATTTTCCGGGGTTTAGTCAACAATTAGACTCCACTCTCACATATCCCTGTTGGAACACACTAACTTTAGTTTGGAGAATTTGATATGACAGGTTCCTACGCTGCTTCTTTCTTGCCTTGGATTTTGATTCCCCTAATTACCTGGCTGATGCCGGTTGTGGTAATGGGTTTGTTGTTTATCTACATTGAAAGCGACGCCTGATCCTTACCCCTCAAGTAAGACCTAAGTTGGAAAGCCGAAGTAAGACGATTGACGAACAATTGCTCTGAAATTTCTAGATAAACCTAGGGAAAATCAGCAAAAATTGTTTTGAGATTGGTGGCTCTCCGAAAACTTAGTTTCTTTACCCCCATCCCCAGAATTTATCTGTGGAGCAATCTTTCAGTTTTCTTCCTTCAGAATTCGTAATTGCAAAAAAATCCTCTGCCTGCAGGCAGAGGATTTTTTTGCAAAGAAGACAAATCATCCGATCGGGGAACACAAATTGCCAAATTCTGAGCCACAATTGTTATGGAAACCTACTAATTAGGAGAGAGCGATGCAATTTTCCCCCGCACGCCGAATTTTAGCTCCATTCCTGATCTCGGTACTGCTGTTAGTGACCGCCTGCGGTCAAACTCAAGCCCCCTCGCGCTGGGACAAAGCCCAGCAGGAAAGCACCCAAAAACCTGCTAAAGCAAAGCAGACAACTACTGATAAATCAAGTGCTAGTAATCAAAACCTGCCCAAGAAGGCAGTTGCAGGCGGTAAGTTAAATAAATACTTCCCGTCTTCTGGGGGTGGATTCGATCGCGTTTTTGCTCAAGAAAAATCCGGTTTTGCTGAAGCTAAGCTGAACAAAGGCGGTAAAAATGTCGCGGTTCTCTCGATTAACGACATCGCCGGCAACCCCAGCGCAGGTGCAAAATTTAAGCAAAGTACCAAGCAAATCAGCGGCTATCCCGCTGTTAATCAGGGTGCTAATATCACTGCTGTTTTAGTGGCAAATCGCTATCAGGTGAAAGTTCAATCCCGCAATCCCTCTTTTACCGCGAGCGATCGCGAAGCTTGGCTGTCAAAATTTAACCTCGGGGGTCTCGCCCGCCTCAAGTAGCAATCTCTTTTGTCACACTCCGCGCCCGAGTCCAGTCTGGCGCTATCAGAACTAAGTCTGCAATCATCAGACTGTCAAGTTTTGCAATCTGCCAAAAGTAATACCTTTGATTTTCGTTCCAGCATAAGGAGTTTTTTGTGAGCAAAACTGTCTTTGAATTAGTCGATACACTGCCTAAAGACAACATGACTGTCAAAGCCCTGCGAGCGCTTGACTTTGTGGTTCCCGGCGAGTGGAACAATTTAGTTGGCTTTGAAAATACCATTCGCACCGTTACTGGCGAAACTGACGAAGATCTGATTCAGCAAATTGGCGATCGCGCCATCTACCTCTACAACGATAAGTCTGAGGGCTACCAGCGCGCTCTCTGGCTCTACCAAACTATTGACAATGCCGACAAGGCTTTGGGCACTGCCGCTCTCGCTAACAAAGTTGCGGAAAATGTGCCGTTTTTGTCCATGCTGGGCAATCTCACTCCCAAGCCGGAAAAAGCTCAAACGATCGACCTTTCTCTGAAGTTAGTCACTGAGTTGCTGGCTTTTTGCCAAATCAACGGTATTCCCGGCGACAGCATCGGCGATTTTGCCGCATCCTTGGGTGACTACGGCGGCGAATCCTTGATGCGGATGGCTGCTTTAGTTTGTTTTGACGGTTTGATTCCTTTGGGCCCAGACTTTATCCTCGCCACCCAGTCTTGGATTCAAAAGCTCTCTCCTAGCGATTTGCAATCCAATCCGTCATTTAATGCGATCGGCGGCATGATTCCTGGCGGCTCTCCCGCAGGCCAACTCGGCTTTATCGGTGAAAGCTTTAACTCGGTTTCTGGCTGGATGAGCTCTTTTGTGGGCGATCGAGGTTTGACTCCCCAAAACGTACTCGGCCACTTGCAGAATTTTGTAGACATTTCTGCCGACAAGGTGGACTACGTGGGCGCATTCCTCGATATGACTACCAACTACTACGAACACACCGGTGTTCAAACTCTCGCCCGCCGTTTGATTGAACGAGCTGTCGCTGAGATTTAGAATAACCAAAGGAGTTGTGATGTTTGCGGGCGATCGCCCTTTGAGAGTGTTTTGAGTTCAAATTTTTTGGAAGGAACAATTCTCTCTCTGTTGGTTTTCGATAAAAAGTGTGCGCGATCAAGAAATTCGATCGCCCCCACCTGCACTCACAACTCTTTTTACCGATCACTTTTAAAAGGAAGCGTTAATGCCAGAAGAACCGAAAAACCCTACCGCTGGAGAATCCGAAACTCCCAGTGCTTCGATCGATCACGGCCCGAGTTCCGACGAACCCGAGACAACCGACTTACCCAGCACTGACAAGCCTCAGCCGACTGCTAAAAAACCAAAAGAACCGAAAAATCCTACCGCTGGAGAATCCGAAACTCCCAGTGCTTCGATCGATCACGCCCCGAGTTCCGACGAACCCGAGACAACCGACTTACCCAGCACTGACAAACCCCAGGCGGCTGCTAAAAAGCCCGCAGCCAAGGCCGAAGGCGACAAGCCCCCAGCTAAAGCTAAAAAGGAAAAAGCACCTGCTGTTGAAGACAAGCCCTTTGCGGAATTTATTCAACAAGATTATTTGCCCGCTTTGCAAACTGCTTTGACTAAGCAGGGCGTTAAGGATTTAGAGGTGAGTTTGACCAAGCAAAAACTCCCGGTTGCGGGCATGAGTTCCGCCGGGGATTGCTGGCAGGTCATTGGGAAATTCCAAGAAGGTCAGCGCCAATTTAACCTATATTTTCCTCAAGAAAATATTCAAAGTCAAAGGGCGTTTTCCTGCGCTGAAAATAATACCAAAACTAGCACTTTAGAGCCTTTTTTGATAGATGAGCGCAAGGTAACGCTAGACCTCATGGTGTTTGGCGTAGTCCAGCGCCTTAACGCTCAAAAATGGCTAAATCTTAATTAGTCAGTAGTCATTAGTCATTAGTTATTAGTGGCTTGTCTCCCGGCACTTACTAATGAGTGTTAGGACGGGTTAATTTGAATATAAACTTTACCCCTCCCACAATCTCTAATTTTGCCCCGACTGACTCAGAAGTGAGAAGTCATAATTAATGACTAATGACTAATGACTATTGACTAAGGACAGATTTTCTTCGGATTTTGTCAAAAAATTGCGAGCTTGCATAATCCCGTAAAGGTTAACATCGGTTTCTAACAAACAAGCATGACCGCTGTTAGCCAGCAGCACCATTTCAGCATTGGGAATTACTTTGACTAAAAGCTTCGCTTCTACTAGGGAAGGCAGCAGCCGATCGGCACCGCTAGCAATTACTAGCGTCGGCTGTTTGATGCCGCGCAACTGATTTTCGTCAACATTAAACGATCGCACTAACGCCAATCTCCACACAGACGTGTTTTGCGGTACTGCTTGCATCGCTTCTAGCAACGCGCGGCGATCGTCGCGCCCAATCTTTCCTAATGATGCTAATATCGGCAATAAACCGATTACCGACAGCGGATAAAGGTTGGCCGGCAGCCACTGAGTCAGGTACGAACCCCACTGCACCCAAGGCTGCTGTCGAAAGGAAGAAGCTGGATTAACTAAGATTAATCGATCGCACAATTGGGGAGCTTCTAACATCACTTTCATCGCTAAACACCCCCCAAATGACTCGCCGCACAGATAAACCGGCCGCTTCGGCTTTCCGGCTTGCTTTTCGGCTTCAATTAAGGCAATTGTTTCCCCAACCAGTACATCCCAACTAGGCGTATCGTCAGCAGGTAAAGTTAAGCAACGAATGTCAAAATGATTGGCTAATTTAGGAATTTGGGAGCGCAGCAGCAAACCGCCCCCGTCCATACCGGGCAAAAATACAAATAACGGGCGATCGGGTTTCGGGGGTTTGGGGGTTAGGAAACGAACCTTGTTGTTAGCATTTGCCATGATTCAAGTCAATCGATTTTAGATTTTAGATTTTAGATTTTAGATGGGAAATCTGACACCAGCCAATAGTCCACAGCCAACAGTCAACAGTCAACAGTAAACAAACTTACAAACAACGTCGTTGGAGTAATTCTGCAATTTCCCCCTGACAGTGGTCTGTGAGTTCAGCAACAACTGCTTTGGCTTTTTTGCCTCGATATTGCTGCTGTCGATCGACAGTAATCCAGTAAGGGCGACCGATTAAAACATTAACTCGCTGATAAATTATCACAGGATGCCACCCAGATCGATCGAACAGCGGTTCCGAAGGATCAAACAAACTCAACAACTTGAGCGGTACACCCGATCGTACTGAGTGTTCCTCAAAAGAACTAATCGCCACCGGCAAAACTGCCAAATCCCGCACCGGTGCCCGCAAAGCCAAATGAGCAAATCCCCGCTGAAACTTCCCCACAGTATTCGGCCCAGTAAGCTTCACCATCGGTTCTGCACCCTCTGGAAACACCCCCACCATCTCCCCGCTTTGCAGCAGCGCTGTCGCTTGAGAGAAAAAATGCTGCTGTCGGTGTTCCGGTGCTTCCAAGGGGAAAGCGCCGAAAGTCGTGACAATTTCCCTCATCACCGGAACTTGACCCATGTAATGATGACAAGCAAAGCGGATTGATCGACCCAAAGCAGCCGTCAGCAGCACAGGATCTAAGAAACTGCGGTGATTGCTCACCACCAGCACCGGACTCTCTTGGGGAATCCGGTCTTCGCGGTACATAAACATCTGTGTTCCCAAACCAGCCAGGAAACAACGCGAAATCAGCAATTTGCTCTCTGAAGACATGGGCGAAAAGACAGGTGCGACGCTATAAAGGTTGATTCCATTTCCACGCAGCTTAACATTACTTTACCAAGTCAGGGCTCCCTCAAAAAGTAGACTTTCCCCTTATGCCTTTGTTTCGTAATCCTGGAGGCACGGGCGGCAATCACCTTGGTTTTTCGCACGTTTACTTCTAGTTGGCCGGCCAAAACCCTAAAAAACCCGGTTTCTAGACCGGGCGAGTGCGATCGCGAACTGTTTGGGCCGAATTTCCCAGTCAGAAGCAAAAATTTATCAAGTGTTGTGGCAACTTATATAAAGAATGTTTAAAACAGCCCCAAAACCAAGTTGCGGCAGCTAAACTTAGAAATTTACAGTGGGCATTAACGCACTGTCAAAGTATTTTTGGACAAGTCGTAATAGCAATCTCGCGAGGCATCAAATGAATAACATCCAAAACTATCGCCTTAAATGTACCCTCACCTTTGGCGACATTTACGGTCAAATCATTGTTTGGCTGATAGTCATCTTCCTAAGTCTAGCGTCGGCACTCGCCTTGTGGAGTAGCGCCCGCCAAATCTACGCCTTGGCTACCGTCGGCTTGATTTTAGTGCTGTCTCTGCCCTTCTTGCTGTTTGCTTTCGTTACAACTCTGCTAAATAACATTGAAGTGCTTGCCGTAGAGCCCGGCACGGAAACTCAACCTTCTGCAACGGGAAATCAGTCCAATCAGCAGTCTGTCGAAAGCGCCGGCTAGTCCAATTTAAAATTTTAACTTTTGATTTTCCATTCAAATCAAAAGTTAAAAAACTTCCTGCTCTTTTGGTAGGAAGTTTTTTTTTGCGTCACCATAAGTTGAGCAGAACACTCAAAATAATTAAAAAAAATGCTAGAACACGACGTAATCATTGTAGGCGGCGGTTTAGCAGGTTGCCGCGCCGCAGTAGAAATTGCCCGGACTGACCCGAGTTTAAAGGTAGCTGTAGTTGCCAAAACTCACCCAATTCGATCGCACTCCGTCGCAGCCCAAGGTGGCATGGCCTCCAGCCTCCAAAATGTCGATCCCGAAGACAGTTGGAAAGCCCACGCCTTCGACACAGTAAAAGGTTCAGACTATTTAGCCGACCAAGACGCGGTAGAAATCCTCACCCGGGAAGCCCCCGGTGTAGTCATAGATTTAGAACACATGGGAGTCCTCTTCTCCCGCCTCCCAGACGGCAGAATTGCCCAGCGCGCTTTCGGCGGACATTCCCACCGCCGCACCTGCTACGCTGCCGACAAAACTGGTCACGCCATCCTCCACGAATTAGTCAACAATCTGCGCCGCTGCGGAGTTCACATCTATCAGGAGTGGTATGTCACGCGCCTGATTTTGGAAGAAGGCCAAGCCAAGGGGGTAGTTATGTACCGCCTGCTAGACGGTCAAATTGAGGTTGTCCGTGCTAAGGCGGTGATGTTTGCTACGGGGGGTTACGGCCGAGTTTACAATACTACGTCGAACGATTACGCCTCGACGGGAGACGGTTTGGCGATGACGGCTTTAGCTGGATTGCCGCTGGAAGATATGGAATTCGTACAGTTTCACCCGACGGGTTTGTATCCCGTGGGAGTGCTGATTTCCGAGGCTGTGCGGGGCGAAGGCGCTTATTTGATTAATTCAGAGGGCGATCGATTTATGGCCAATTATGCCCCGTCGCGCATGGAATTAGCGCCCAGAGATATCACCTCGCGGTCAATTTCCATAGAAATTCGCGCCGGCCGAGGAATTAATGTTGATGGTAGTGCCGGCGGTCCCTTTATCTACCTCGATTTGCGGCACATGGGACGCGAAAAAATCATGAGCAAAATTCCTTTTGCTTGGGAAGAAGCCCACCGTTTGTTAGGAATTGATGCCGTAAATCAGCCGATGCCCGTCCGCCCTACCGTTCACTATTCAATGGGGGGAATTCCTACTAATGTTAGCGGGCAAGTTCGCAGCAGTCCTGACAGTTTGGTAGACGGTTTCTTTGCAGCCGGCGAAGCAGCTTGCGTGTCAGTTCACGGCGCCAACCGTTTGGGCAGCAATTCGCTTTTAGAATGCGTAGTTTACGGCAAAGTTACTGGTGCAACCATAGCACAATTCGTACAAAATCGCAAGTTACCATCTGTAGACGAAAATCGTTATATCAAGGAAGCCAGCGAGCAAATTCAGGCACTTTTAGAACGTCCCGGAAAATACCGACTCAATCAAGTGCGACAGCAGTATCAAGATACTATGACTGAGTATTGTGGCGTATTTCGTAGCGCCGAATTGATGCAGGAAGGTTTAAAGAAATTGGAGGATTTAGAGCGACAATATGAGGAGGTTTACTTAGACGATAAAGGTAAGTTGTGGAATACGGAAATTGTGGAAGCTTTGGAGTTGCGGAGTTTGATAATTGTCGGGAAAATGATTTTAACTTCTGCTTTGAACCGACAGGAAAGTCGGGGAGCTCATTCCCGGGAAGATTTTACTGAGCGCGATGACGGCAATTTCTTGAAGCATACAATGGCGTATTATTCGCCTGCGGGGATTGATTTGGCTTATATGCCTGTGGCGATTACGATGTTTGAGCCGCAGGAGAGGAAGTATTGATTTGTAGGGTGTGTCAGCCCTTAATAAATTTTGTTTTTTGCATGATTACCCAATGGCTGACGCACCCTAATTACTACTGGCTGCATATTCAAACAACCATGATATACAAATATCCGTTCTGGTAAGCCTTTTTTTCACTTTTCGTAAACTTAGCTAGATAGTTGCGTACCTCAATTACCTCTCTTAA
Source organism: Microcoleus sp. S13_C5 (assembly GCF_036700845.1). Taxonomy (NCBI): domain Bacteria; kingdom Bacillati; phylum Cyanobacteriota; class Cyanophyceae; order Oscillatoriales; family Microcoleaceae; genus Microcoleus; species Microcoleus sp. S13_C5. Next base: position 9,303 of record NZ_JAUBPR010000053.1, on the reverse strand, counting down.
TCCTGAAATTGACAAGTTGACTTCCTCAGAAAGAAAACTCTTTGAAATCTCTGAGCAACACTTCTGTAAATATTCTGTGAGTTCAGTGCAAAATTTATTGAAAACCGTATCATTTAGTTTTTGTACTTGACAGATATATGCTGTAGCAGACAAGCCTGTCAAAGCAGTAGTATCTTTAGTTTTCTCCTCACTCGATATAGTGTTATTCGCAGGCTGTTCAGTAATGCCTACTTTTTCAAATGTTTCAATAAAATGATCGAAAATTTTTACAACATCAGGAACAGATATTGAAATTGGCGTTTCGGCGAATGCTTCTCGGTTGTAGACGATAAATGAGTTGTTCTTCTGTAGTTTCAGCGAAAAATTTAGAGTATATTTCATGGGTCTTGAGGATTATTTTCTCTAGCTACTATTGTGATTTTGATACCATATAAATTAACGGCTTCGCGTGCGGTTTTCGCAGCGGAACGACAGCGAATGATAATTTCAGTTGCATCGGGAACAGCGCGAAGTTGAGCACCGACGATTTGATCCAAGATTGGACGAGTGAGGTGGCGATCCTTAAACTCAAGGGCTATTTTTTGCGAAGCCATCAGTAGTCACCGTTAACAATAATATTTCTGAGCCGAGTGGCTACATTTTTTGCTCCTCTTTCGGTGGGAGCAATAATGTGGATCACACAGTCAATTCCACCATCTTTACCGAAACGTTCGTCTATGCTATCTGGTGTAAGTAATGTGCCATACACATCGGTCAACTCAACTGTCTCAAAACCTTTTAGCCTCTCCATGATGCGTTTTAGCTCATCATGCTCAAATATATATCCCCTTTGACTGGGCGTTGGTGTCTCGAAATGCTGGAATTTATAGTCCCTTTGACTGTCCGTTAGTGTCTCGACAGGCTTAAACTGCTCTACTTTGCCGGGGGGCTCAAAAAAATTTTTGACCCACCCTACTACAAGTTGAATCATAATAGTTAGCGCTGAAAGTCCTAGACTAGAGAATTATACCACAAATCACGTGGATAGGCCGAAGGTTTTTGTATAACTCGTTGCAGCTATCTCAGTCTCCACAATCCTCCCTAACTTCCTCCACAGATAAACTTAACGCCTCCGCCACTTGTTCGGCACTCAAACCCATTCCCAACAATCGGGGAATGGCATCCCTTCTTGTCTGAGCTTCAGCTCGTCGTGCCTGTTCTGCACTGTCGGCTCGCAATCTTTCTTGTTCAGCTCTTTCCCGCTCTTGTTCCCCTCGCAATCTCTCTAATTCTGCTCTTTCATCGCCAATCAACAGCAAATTACCTTCTTCGTCCCACCAGCGCAGCCAAAGCATAGTTTGATTTTGATAACTGCCTTGCCAAAGTCCCAATTCTATGCCTAAAGATGCAATGGAAAAATGACCGCGTTGATTGAGTTCTAACAGTTGATAATACCCCTCAATCAACCGATAAACTTCTAATCGACTGCTGTTAATTTCATAGATGCCGTAATAGGGAATTCGCATCACCTGTTCGTACACCCAAAACTTGCCCGGTTTCGTTATTACCCCTTCATCAGTGCGAGATAAAGGAGTACGATCGCGCTCTTCGTCACCGTTCCCGCTGCTCGCAAATTCCAAAGCAATTAACGGTGCTATGTGTTCTCGCCACAGCACGTAGGAACGGCGAATTTGACCGTCTAAATTAGGAGGTACATTGGGAACATAAAACCAATCAGGAGCTTCTGCACCTTTTTCCGCCGGCTCGGTTTCTCGCCAGTAAATGCCACAGTCTTGACCGATCGCATATTGTCCGTCAGGATGCCGCTGCTGCAAAATCTGACCGAGCGAATCAGTTAAAATTAAACTCTGCGGATGCTCCTGAAAATTTTTCACAAAAGTACCGTCTGACTCTGGTAATTGAGTGTGGTCTGGAAAAGCAGGAGGTAGAACAACGCGGTCAGCGCTTTGGGTCATAATTCCCTCCGAGGTCTTACATAATTGGTAATTAGTAATTGGTAGTCGGTAACAGGACGCTGGGCGAGGGCTTAGAAACCCGGTTTCTTCATGTATCTGTCGTCGTTCAACCAAGATTTATCGTAGAAACCGGGTTTCTTTTCCTAACTCCTGCGTAATTAAGAAGAAAGCGAGTAGTTTTGAGTTTAAATTATTAAGTTTTTAACTTAAAACTTTTTCACTGACAACTCAAAACTCTTTCACTTAAAACTTTCCTTAAGGTTTCGGTAGCGCACCTTCTGGACTAGGAGAAGCAGCCGATTTTGGACTAGGAGAAGCAGCCGAGTCGGGACTCGCTTTCGGGGCAGGAGAAGGCGAAGGAGTGCCACTAGCTAACTGATTAATTTGGTCTTTATAGTTAGGAGGAGCTAACTCAGTAGCTCGATCGAACAGCGTTTTTGCCTCATCTGTTTTGCCCTGTTCCTTCAGCACGATCGCCTTTCCTAAAGTCGGGCGAAAATCTTTGGGATTAGCCTTAGCAGATTCGTCGTAAATTGCGATCGCCTCCTCGTAGCGCTTCTGGACAGCATAAACCTGCCCCAAAATCAACTGCACTGAAGTTACATCCACACTTTCCGGTTTAGCCAGATTAGCAGCCGGAGCAGCCTTCAGCGTATCTTGCAGCAGTCCGATCGCTGCTTCGGGCCGCTGCTGCACTAGCAGCAAATTGACCAACCCCTGCAAAGCCTTAATTTCCCCAGGCTTAGACGCTAAAATTGACCTGTAAGCTTGAGCAGCCCCTTCGCGATCGCCCGTGCGTTCCTTAGCCTGAGCCAGCAAAATCCCGTATTCAGTAGTCTCAGGATTCAGCGAAGCCAACTTTTCCAAAGGAGCGATCGCATCCTTAATGTCGCCCACTCCTTGCCCGATCAACTCCAGTCGCACCTGCAATAATCCCCGCAAAGCTGTTACGTTGTCAGGTTCCCGCTGCAAAACCAATTCGTACCCCCTAGCCTGAGCTTGCAGCAACTCTGATTGCTTCTCCCCAGACTGCGCCGTTTGAGTAGGCGTTGGAGTTGACCGACTTTGCGCTTGGCTGGCCTGGAGAATACTGTTTAAAATTGGCACAAGGGAAAATCCCAAAAAAGCGATGAGCGACAGCACCACCACGACAGTAATCAACCCACGACGCTTGTTTGCTTTTTCCATAATTCAACTATCCCAGCTTAAAATCTACTATTTTCTAAGAATTAACGCATCGCCCAGGGGCGTCTGCCACTTAACTAGATCCATGCAACCATAAAAGTTCTTAACTTCAAAGTCGGAACGGACAAAGCAGCCTTTTACTTGCAGCTAATATGGTAACAGACCCACAACTCCATGCTAGCTAAACAATTTTGGACACTCAGACCCGCAGCCCCAAGGACTGCGGTGTCTGTCCAATTTAGTCTGGTCAAGCTAAAAATTACCGAAAATATGGCGGATCAGGCCGTTAGGTAATTGGATTAAGTAAAATAGGCAAGCTGAATATCCTAAATGCTATTAGCCAGCAACTCCAGCTCAGCGCGATCGGCGATCGAGCGGTCAGCAACTGCCAAAGTCCTTGCGAGCAAGGATTTTAGCAGCCAGCGAACCGATCGGCACTCGTAGCGTTGAAAGTTGGCGTTGACGGGTCACAACCAGACCTCCGGGCGCAAGCCCCAAGTCAGGTGCTAGTAGTTTTTAAAGCAGTTTCTTCAGTTTATTCCTAATTTCCCTTAAGGGATGTGTCTCCGCTGCAAGGAGTTTTTATGAACCCCTCTCCCAACCGGTCTTCCAAATCGTCCAAATCTACTTCAACTCCCAAGGCTCAGCCCAGCGAACTGGCCGTCAATCTGCCTAAAGATACAGATTCCATCCCTGAGACACCAGACGAAAGTTCGGTGCCTTCGGCGTTGGCGGCACCTGTTGACCAAAATCAACCGGCAACACCAACAGACGCCCCAGCGTCCAAGGATAGGCTGCAACGACCACGCTACAGTTCTGCCCCCGACAAGGACAAAACAAAGCCACAAGACCAGCCCAGCAATGCTCCTGCACCCCCGCCAGCAGCGTCTTCGACACCTGTCAGCGATACTCCAGCCCTAGCAGTCGCACCGCCCGCAAACGCCGAGCCTGCCGCTAACGAAAGTCAGGCCGCTGAGGACATACCCTCCGTCATGCGCCAACATCCCATTCCCCCCCCCAGCGAACCCAGACAGTACCGAGCTGTTGGTTTGGTGCGGGGCCGCTACACGCCATCAGAAGAGCAATTCACCCGGGGTATGCTGATAGCTGCCGACGGAACTGCCATCGACGCAGTTTTGCTGGGTAGAGTCATGAGTTTAGTCAAAAATCACCTGGATCTGGAACAAGAACACCTGTGGGTGGTCTATCCCCGCACCAGGCAAGAAGACGGCAACTTGCACGCCCAGATTATGGGGGTTTGGGAGCCGGAAACGCTCAAGAAACCTCCCGAACCGTCCTCTGATGAGGAAAATCAGGAAGCAGCGGAGATTGAGGGTAGCGGGGAAGCATCGACCGCATCTTTGCCTCCCTCGGAACCTGATGTTGAAGATGGCTATTTTTCGATTAGAGGTGAGGTGATTTATCAATCCCAAGACCAAGAAAAGTATGTCATCGTCAAAATCAAGCAAGCTCCCCGCAAGAATGACGACAAGATGAAGTTTTTTAAACTCAAACTTAAGGGAGATTTAGCAACAAAAGCGATCGGGTTTTTTTGGGATTTCCACGTCAAATTGAAAGCTGACAGTCTGATGATTGAGCAGGCTAATAATATTGGTGCCCTGCCGATTAAAAAGCGGAAATTCCCGCCTGGCAGCAAGCCGCCCGGTGGCTTCAAGGGAGGAGGGAAGCGTCCGTTTACTCCTAGGCCCAGCGGTGACGGTGCTCCTGTAGGGCGTCCTACCATCAAATCAGCAGCAGCACCACCGCCTGTCCCGAAGGAACCTCTTCCTAAGCCGGTTAAGAAGCCTAAGCCGATCGAGGAATGAACCAATTTTAGATTTTAGATTTTAGATTTTAGATTTTAGATTAGTGTGTCCAAGACTAATTTACAACCGCTAAATCGCCAATCTAAAGTCCTTTATTCGAGGCGGACTTGTGCGCCCCACAAATCTTGGGGGAGAAATACTCTATCGGTGGGTAGGGGAGCAACTGGGGCCGTGAGGGTAAATTGACCCGCTTCAATTTGCTGCTTCAATTCCAATGCTACTTGCCGGGAGAGAAACATACTCGCAAGGGGGGCGGCCCGCACAGGTTTGCCCTCTATCAGGATGCGGCCAGTCTTTAATTGAGCATAGCTGACTAAACCGAAGGTCGGACGAACGCGCCGGGGGATAGAGAAATCTACCACCGGCGCTACTATTTTTTTGTCTGATACTGCACAGTTGGCGACGACTGTTTCGTTTAAGACTGGAAAGGGGATGCCGACTCCCAGCATCAGCGATGGGCCGTAGTTTTTGAAGTAGCAGCCGCGCACCCATTTCGAGTTCATCTGTTTCGCGTCACCGATGAGTGCAAGGGTGGCGGCCGGGCCGATGGGGGTGCGGTTGGGCTGGCGTTTTTGCAGCGGGAAGTGCTGGGTTCCTTCCCAGGTGATGTAGCCCGTGGCGCCTCCTAGGAAGATGCGGGTGCCGATGCCGATGATTTGGAGGTCGGGATCGTTGAGCAGGGGAGACATGGCTCCAAGGTTCGAGTAGACGGCGTTGCCGAGGTTTGGTTGCAGGGGGCCGAGGTAGGTGAACAGCGGGCGATCGCCTCCATTGACGCCAACAATAAAGTTTTGATATGCGTTGCGGGGATTGAATAAATAAAACTGGTTGATTGTATCGCGGGTAATCGTGGTTTCAAAGGAGGCGCGCGGGTAGCAGTCTGTTACTTGCCCCAAGGCTCGCAACTGCACGGGTTTGCCGGCTATTAAGTCTTCGATGACGTGTCCGCCGCCCCGTTCGCGGGATTCTTCGCCGTCTTCGGCTACTTGGGTGGCTCCCAGGTACAAGTCTACTGCCCCGAAGCCGGAGTAGGCTAAAACGCCGTCCAGCCAGCACTGGCGGATTTTTATCGGCGGATCGGTATGGCCGAGGTTGATGATTGCACCGGAGGATTCCATCGGCTCGAAGGTGCCGGTGGTAATCACATCGACTTCTTTGGCTGCTTGGGTAATGCTAGTTTCTTGAACTCTAGTTTTGAGTTCTTCTATTGTCCAGACTGTGGCTTTGCCCTGGCTGATTTTATCGTTGATTTCGTCGATCGATCGCATATATTTTAGATTTTAGATTTTGGATTTTAGATTTTGAATTGATTGATTTTGGAGTGATTTTGATTGGGGATTGATTTTGGATTGATGGAATGTCGAGCGAGCGAATGCAGTTTTGGCGATCGACCTCGGTTTGATAACACCGCAAAATGCTATAACAGATATCAGGGTTATATTATAAATAAAATAAGGAGCGAGCGCCATGACTCAAGCGATATTAAAACCAGTCACGTTTGATGAATTTATTGACTGGTATCCTGAAAATTCTGAAAACCGTTACGAACTGCACAATGGAGCTATTGTTGAGATGCCTAAAGCAACCGGAGAACATTCAGAAGTAGCCGGCTTCCTCTGCCTGAAGCTAGGGATTGAAATCGAGAGGCTAGGGTTGCCCTACTTCGTTCCCAAAGAATGCGTTGTCAAAGCTGATAATGAGCTATCTGGTTACGAACCGGATGCGATCGTTTTGGACAGGCAAGGCACGGACAGCGAACCGAGATGGAAAAAGGAATCTATCATTACAATGGGTAGTTCTGTCCGGCTAATTGTCGAAGTTGTCAGTACCAATTGGCGGGATGATTACGGCTACAAATTGGTTGACTACGAAGCTTTGGGCATTTCTGAATACTGGATTGCGGATTATTTGGGACTTGGCGGGCGACGCTATATTGGCAATCCTAAACAACCTACTTTTTCTATTTACCAGTTGATTGACGGTGAGTATCAAGTCAGTCAGTTTCGGGGTAGTGATAGGGTTGTGTCGCCCACATTTGGGCAGTTAAATTTGAGTGTTCAACAGATTTTTAGCGCCGGCAGAGATCCGGTAGAAAATGCGAGGCTTGAAGATAGTTAGTTGAGGGTGTTCTTACCACAATTTTCCTAAGTCTGTAGTAAATAATTATGTTCTATAACTGGGAATTAATGCGGAGTGAGGTCATTATGAACCTTAACTATTGATTGTCAGGATCCTCATTTTCAGCCGGAGCGGGGATGTCGGGTTTCTGTTCTGGTAAATATTTTTCTGGCAGGCTTGCGGTGACTCCTATAGAGTCTTGTTCTTCATGGATGGCATAATCGATTGCTGCTAAAGTTTTAGGGCTGGCACTCCACTGGTTTAGAATATCTTTAATTAGGGCTTCCCTAATCCAAACTTGAGCTACAACGGTGAGGGGTAGGGCTAGCAATAAGCCTAAAAATCCAAAGAAGGTAGCAAAGAATACTTGAGCTATTAACGTTACTGCTGGCAGCAGTGATACTTGCTGTGCCATGACGTAGGGGGTGAGGACGTTGCTTTCAAACTGTTGAATTAGGAAGTAAAGGATGAAGACAAAACCGGATTTTAAGGGAGAATCTAAAAGTGCGATCGTCATTGGCGGGATGACGCTCAGAGTGGGGCCTATATTGGGAATTAGGTTAAGAAACCCTGCTACTACAGCGTGAGCTAGCGGTAGGGGAACTTGCAAGACCGACAGACCGATTAAGCTCAAAAAAGCAATCACACTCATGCTAATGAGAGCGCCAATGACCCATCGGCCGAGAGCTATTTCGCATTCATCTAAGATGCCATCGACTCGTCGCCGATAAAAAGAGGGAAATAGTTGGATGAATGCTTTGCGGTAAGATAGAGGTTCGGCTAATGTCATCAAGGTCAAAACTATGACGAGCAAAAAGCTGAGAATAACGCCTAGTGTGTTGCCGACAAAGGCTCCTGCACCGCCGACGAGTTGGTTGAATAAAGGTTGCAGTTGTTGCATGATGTCGTTAACATCAAGATTGGGCAGCCGCTGACCAAATTGTCCTGAAAAGCGACCCTCAAATTGATCAATCCACTGATTTAATCTTTCTATTCCTTGAGGGGCTCTTTGGGTAAGTTGTTGAAACTGTTGGGTAAAGGGCGGTACAATTATCAGGAATAAGCCTACGAATATGAGGATTAGGAAGCTAACTGATAAGAGTACAGCGATCGATCTTTTGAGTCCGAATTTTTGCAAGTAGCGTGCTAGTCTGTTTAAGGCTGTGGCTAAAACTACGGCAGCAAAAAGCAGCAGTAGGGCCTGCCTGATTTGCCACAGGATGTAACAAGATGCGATGAGGGCTAATAAGCCCATCCACTGTCCTAGCTTCATTAGATTTTAGATTTTAGATTTTAGATTTTAGATTTTAGATTGAGGAATAGGGTATGGGGAATTGCTGCTTGGTAATTGTTCTGCAGCCCAGAAGCGATGAATCGCATCTCTATAAGATACCTTAGATGGGGGCGATCGCATCTTTAATCAGATACGCCTACTCGGACATCAGTATAAGCAGCCTCCTCAATTCCCTTTTGCGAACACCTGCTGCGCTGTCAGCTTCAATTCGGGGAAAATTGGGGACTCAATACACTCGCCCCCTCTGAACAGTTTGACTTGGTATTCCCCGTCAATTAGTTGGTAAATCGAAAAAGTGGGTTGTTTGGGGTTGCCAATAAACCGTCTGCCGCCCAATCCTAGATAGTCTATAATCCAATATTCTTGAATACCCATTGACTCATATGCCTCAAGCTTTAGGGCATAATCATCCCCCCAATTAGTGCTAGTTACCTCGACGATTAGGGGGACTGATGAGCCCATTGTGATAATTGATGATTTCTCCCATCGCGGCTCGTTTCCAATGGTTTGTTCGTTAAGTACAATAATATCTGGTTCATATCCCGATTCCTCGCGCATGGGTTTGATGACGCATTCTTTGGGGATGAAGTAGGGCAAATTGAGACGCTCAATCTCTATTCCGACTTTCAGTGCGGTAAAACCGGCCACTTTAGAATGTTTACCTGTTGCTTTTGGCTTCTCAACAATTTCTCCATTGTGCAGTTCGTAGTGGGGTTCTGAATTTTCAGGATCCCAGTCAATGAATTCATCGAATGTTCCTAATTCAGGTATGGTTTGAATCATGGTGAGTGCCTCAAGTGTGGTTTCGATTTTTGTGTTGGACCGGAATTGATAGGGGAGATTGACTTGGGAGCATCCCGGTTTTGTAAAAGTGCTATGCAGAGAGGATAATAGGTAGAGCGTCAACAGAAGCGTGAACTGCATT
>NZ_JAUBPR010000052.1:0-41693 GCF_036700845.1 Microcoleus sp. S13_C5 | reverse complement strand
TTTAGCAGGCATTCACTTTTTCTGAATATCATTATGTTATATTATACCAATATGCGTTTTAAATGCACAACAGCTTATTTCACCGGAGTCCATCCCATCGGCTCTCTTGGGGTTGTGCTGGAAACGGTAGTGTGAGCGTCTCCCTTACCCAGGCTTTCGGACTCGTACCACAAGAAGTTTTATTTTTATAATCGCTTAAAACTCAGGCGAGCCATCTTATCTCCTAATACAGTCGCATATTGGCGCTCCTCGCCTGTCAACTAAGTATTATTACTTATCGAGAGCCAACGGTCGTGCCTTCTTCCAGGCTCCGGCTTCCCGGTTCTTTTTTTTTGAAAATATCCGGATGGCTTGTGGAGCCTCATGAATGATTAACCTATGCTCGAATACATCTAGGTAGTGGCAGCATTACTCAAGCATTCGGCTGTGGACTTACAAACTCTTATGGAGAAAGGGGCTCAAACCTGAGTCATTTCGTAAGATTATGATGCCATTAGGGTGGCAATTAAATCGGGTAAATAAAATATCGCCCAACTTTCAAGTTTAAATATGCTAAAAATGACACCATTAGCTAACATTTTCAATGTCATGAAAGAGCCAGGAAAAAAGGATCACCCCTCGAAGTGGGGAGCCTTCTTGCTGCTGCTAGCAGTAGGCTTTGGCGGCTGGCAAATTGGGTTGCCGGAACTGGCATCATTTTTCAATAAAATGGCCTTTGAAAACTACAAAGCCAATCGATTGGCTAATACTAAACAAGCATATGAGTTAGCACTCTCCGTAGATCCAAAAAGCCGAACGGCTCTTTACAATTTGGGATGGCTTTGCGAAGAGGTGCAAGATTTACAATGCGCCCGAGGAAAATATCTGCAAGCTGCTAAACTCGGTTTACCGGCTGCTTACAGCAATCTTGCTCGATTATATATCGTCGATCAAAAAAACTATGCTGCTGCCGTTCACTTGCTGTTCCAAGGTTTGAAATTAGCTGAGGACGAGCGAGTAAAATATTCTTTACTCAAAAACTTGGGATGGGCTCGCCTAGAACAGGGTCGATATTCAGAAGCATTGCAACATCTGGATGCAGCGATTAAACTTGATAGTGAAATACCAGCAAGTTACTGCTTAAAAGCGCAAGTCCTAGAAAAGATGAAAAATACTAAGGAAGCGCTACCGCAGTGGACTATTTGTCTAAAGTATGCGGATTCCCAAGAATTCGATGAGGATATATGGATAGGAATGGCACGTCAACGAGTAAAAGAGGAAAAAACAAATAAATGAAACGCACAGTTTTGTTTTCATCAACCATACTGGCAATTATAACGGTACTGGAGCTAAGTCAAGCCTCAACAGCACTGCCAACTCCTGCGACTGTTAAACCCACAGTTAATGCATCAGTCCAAATGCCGTTCAACTCGAATCAGTCGATGCGACGGCGGTGGTGCAGAGATAGAGATGGTGATTATCCGTGTCCGAGGTTTGTCATGTCTCCCGAGAGCGAAGAATAAGGGTTATTTTCAATAAATTTTGTAGAGTGTACCCTCACCACTTTACAGCAACAGGTATGTAGTATGTAGTAATAGTAGTATGCAGGGTGCGCCGTCCGCACCTTATAGCATTTGAGATTTGAGATTAAGAATTGAAGAATTGGAAATAACTTATGGCTATAATGGTTTGCAGCTTGCATAAAGCTGCATTCTTTTTTTGTACTGATATAACTCTTAATCATTGCGGTATCGGCTATTGCTGGAATCCGCACGGGGCGGGGAAAAAATCCCCGCCACCAATTCTATCTACTCGCCCTCCGTCAAAGCTGAATCTTGCTGCTGCTGATGCGAGTTGCTGTAAAAACTAGCAATAATCGCTACCATCAACCACCAAAGCATATTAACTTCCGGCCTGTACCAAACTGTATCGACAAAACCGTGGGCCATCATGCCGGCTAAAGTTGCGATCGCCCCTATCAACCAAAACCCGTGATTCGATTTGAGATTTGGGATTTTAGATTGGGGATTTCGGGATTTTTCCTCTAAATTAGAGATGTTAAATTGTGCATCCCGGAGATTTTTTATCTGCAACAAACCTTGATTGACGGTGACAGTCATCAGCCAAAGGAAACACATTAAACCGATAAAACCAGTTTCCACCGCAATTTCCAGCAGCACGGAATAAGCGCTCAAAGCAGTGAATTTCGGCTTCATATAAAGCGGATAAACTTTATTAAAAGCAGTGTTTCCCGGCCCAATTCCGAGAATTGGTCGATCGCGAATCATGTCAACCACCGCCATCCAAACATTAATCCGAAAATTGTTACTGCTGTCATCTCGGCCGATAAACATACTCGAAACTCGATCGCGCAGAGGCTCCACTAAAGCCACTCCTAAAATTAAGGCTCCCGCCAAACCTCCTAACCCTAACGGCAGCGCCCAAGTTCGCCAGAACCGAGGCATTAAAGGGCTGTACCAGTACCACAGCAGCACTAAAAATACCACCAGTAGAGCCACAAAACCGATCCAAGCACCCCGGCTGTCCGTGTAGCGCAAACACGCGCAATTCACCACCAGCATGGTCAATGCTAAAATTTTTGTTCCCCATCCTTTCCACACAAAAAGTGCGGCGGCGCTCAATGCAATGGCCGGCAGCAAATAGGAACCAAGCAAGTTAGGATTTCCCAGAAAACTGTAAACTCGCGTGACATTGGCTTGAGTAGAAGTCGGATCGTTCCAAGTAGCTAATGGTGGCACTTTGTCAATCCACTGCCGCACGCCGTAGAAACTGACAATTAAAGAGACGTTCAAAAATACGGCAATTAACCACGATCGCCAACGGGGCGATCGCAATATCCGAGCCATCAGCGCAAAAAACAGCAAATACAGCGTTAGCTTGCTCCAACCAGTAGCAGCGGCGACTTTCACCGGCGACATCGCCGTTGCGACGGTGGCAATTCCCCAGTACAGCAGTACGAGCAAGTGAATCGGCGTGAAGGGGATCTCGCGATCGTCCGAAACAGTCAGCAGCACCCAAAATGCAGCGCTAGCCGCCATCAACACGCCCACCAAGGCATTGTTTACAAACGGCGCCAAACCGAAAGTCAAGGCCAGCAAAACAAAACCCAAGGGTTCGGCCCACTGCATCAGCCAGCTACTCTGCCGCCAACTGCGTAAAGAGCCGATCGCCAAATTGAATAAATAACTTCTACTTTGCCACTGAGAGAGGGGCAAATTTGCCAGAGTTAATTGTTGCCAAACTGAATTCATTTTTAGATTGATTATTGGTAATTGGTAATTGGGAATTGGGAATTGGGAATTGAGTCTAAAAGCATCGACAATTGGTAGTAACTCCCATCTTGCACCATTCTCGCTTAAGGCTTTTCGAGTCGGCTCCACAAAGAGTAAATTTCTTGTGGGCGGGGCACGCAATTCCGCGCATAAAAGCCTTATTGAGAATGGTCCAACATCTCAGTATTAATTAACAAATGACTTGTTTCTTCTTCCTTCTTCTTTCCATCCGTTACATCCGTTAGAAAATCCGTTGCCGAACTTCCTTCTTCCTTCTTTAGCCTTCCAACAATTCCGTAGCATTTGTGCAGGGCAGCCAGAGCACGTAGCGATATCCAGATTCCGGGGCTCCTTGAATTGAGAGTTGACCGCCTTGAATTTCCACCAATTGGCAGCAAAGCAGCAGCCCCAAGCGTTCCCGCGCCCCGTAACCAGCTAACACCGGTGCGGTATCCTCGGCATTCTGGGCCACCAAAGCCGCCAACTCAGAAAACGCCAGCGTTAATCGCTGCGAACCCTGTGTCGGGAGTTGCGCTTCGAGTCCGAGGGAGTCGGTTTCGGAGTGCGATGGCGAACCGCTACCAGATCCGGCCTTCAACAAGTAGTCGGTGTAGAGTTTAGCATGGGGCAAACTTTCCCCTAACCAAGGATGAAAAACCCAAACTCCAATGTTGATACCCTCTTCTTTCCGAGAAACGTGGACTCGAATCACGCTGCCTGCACCAGCAGATTGAATAATGCTAAAAATTAAGTGGTGCAGCATTTGCTGAACCTTATCTTTATCTATCAACCAGATGCGCGACCCGGGCCCCATCGACAAATTAATTTCTTGCTCTCGTCTACTTGCCGCCGACGACAGGATTGTCACAACCTGCTGGCACAAAGTTTCTATATCGACTGCGGTTCGCTTCAAGGTGAAAGCGGAATCATCTAGTTCTGCCAGTTCCAAAATTTCTTCAACTAGCGATCGTAAAGAGCGGCTGCTGTCTTGGATCACGTCAATATATTCTTTTTGCTTGCTCGTTAAGGGGCCATAAATTTCTTGTTTCAACACGCTTGCCATGCCGAGGACAGAAGTGAGCGGTGTGAGCAATTCCTGCGCTAAATTATTCAGCAGTTTTACTTTAATTGAGTTAGTAGACAAATCGATAGGTTTGTTAGTCATCGCTAATTTTTATTGGTTCATTGTCGAGCGAGCGTTTGCGGTTCATTAGACCTATTTCAAAAGTCTATAACAATCTGTTTATAGTTCACCACAAAAAAAGGTAGTGAAGAAAAATATATATTCCTTCTTACCTAGAAGCTCTTCCTTATCTGAGTAGTTAAGATTTAATCATTGCTTCTAAAGCTGATTGCAAGTCTTGAGTGAGTTCGGCAACTGCTAACCTGCGACTGGTTTGATATCGATCCCAACGATCGCTCACTGATATGGGTTCGCCCACGGTCATTTGTACCTGCTGTTTGCCCAACTTCGGTCTGCCGAAAGGATTTCCCCCTTTGATGCGAGCCAGTACGTCCCACAGCAGTAAAGTTGTTTCTGCCAAACGTTCTGCCGTCAGTTGTTCTGCGACATACCTGCCCGTGACGGACACGAAACTTTCTACAAGTCTCATGTGCCACATCCGATGACTTGCTTCTTCAGCGAGGCGATCGGCTAATCCTCTTTCTAAGGGAGAAAGTGCTGCAATATCTTTGATATCTTCTCGATAAATATACTCCCAGCCTGCTTGTTCCACACGGCGGCAGCGGTCTATTAAACTGCCTTTGGGCTTTAAGTTAAAATATTCTTCTGCTACTTGCAAACCCACGTCTAACAGGGCTTTCAGCCGAGCCATCATTACTTCATTGCCCGAATCATTGCCCGTTTTGTTGGGGAGGGATAATGATGTTAAAATAGATGTTTCAGGCTGTAAATTTTTATGATAAAAACGGCTGTAAAACTCTTCCATCACTGCTAGCAAATGGCTGCCCAGTCGAATCAGGCGCAGATATTGGAATTTGTGATTGTGGTTTTCGGAATCGGGATTTCCAGTCTCTAAATTAGCGAACTCGGTGCGTTCTAAGGGTGGCAGTCCGCAATCAATTTCTAATTGAGTTAAAAGTTTTTCTAGGGGTTGCCAAGGTGGATTGACATAGCGGTATTGAATGCCGATCGGCACAATTAAAACTTTTTCAGTGCGTCCGGCTTTCAGCAAATCTTCAACGCACCAGAAACCCATTTGAGCAATTCCCGGTTCCAGGGGGCTAACTATTTCATTGTGACCGTTGGTAGCGCCTTCTGGGGCTGCGGCGATCGGGAATTGGCTGTTGGCAAATAAATTGCGGGCCGATCGCAATCCGACGCGATCGATCTTACCGCGAACAATGGGAGTGCCGCCGAGTTGGGAATACAGCCAGCCGACTCCCGCACCGGCCCACAGGGGAATGCCGCGATCGTAGATAAAGTGGGAATGTACCGGGAATTGCAGGGGAATGCCTTTGGCCCGCGCCGCCTGGGGAACGAGTTTCCAAATTAGTTGTCCCAAACAGTAGGGATCGTCTGAGTTGGGGTGGCGGAAGGCTAGCAAGAAGCGAACTTTCTGATTTTGAAATTGGTGGAATAGTTCAGCGAGGGTTTCGACGTTTTCGGCTTGAACGTGGCTGATACTCGTCCGAAATCGCAGCCACCAGGGGAATATTTGCTTACAACCTTGCACCACTAGCGGGTTGTAGGCTGGGGGTATGAATTCCAGTGGCGGCTGAACTTGGCTAATTGAATTGGGCATTTTGGGATTTTAAATTTTAAATTTTAGATTACTAGGCTGCGGTAAAAACTTCCAATTGTTACAATGCTGAAGTTTTTTGATTAACCGCAGAGGACGCAGAGGAAGAGAGGAGATAGCAAAGCGTGTCAATTTAACGTCAAAAGTATTACCCGTCTTGGATCGAATATTATGTCTAGTTGATCGACCACAATATTTTTGTCGGGGCCGGTTTACGGGATTTCTGACTTATATTACAGATATTACAGATCGGGGGTGAACTAGCCCTGACAAGAATTACGATTATTTTACAGGACTCGATATGAACCCATCATCTTTTTTACCCCATTGTCCTTGACAAGGGGGATGCGAAGGGGCTGGAAACTTGACTAAAAACGAGATTTATCGTCAGTTTCAGTCTTCAACACAAATTTTTGCAATCCAAAATCTAAAATCTAAAATCCTATTGGGCGGCTTCAAAAATCATTTCTTGGAAGTTAATGACATCCGATCGCGGATCGCAGTGTGTGACTTTGACTTCTAGCCGATCGCCTATGGCGACAGATCGACCAAATCGCATTGCCAATTCTAAACCCAAATCTTCCAATAAAATCAATCCCAGATTGCTGTCTTCCCTCAGCCAGCGCAGCATTAAAGCTTCCCAAACTTCATCGGGGTTGCGTCGCAAATATTCCAATCCCCAATAGCGGTTAGTTTGGCGTTCGACGGTGGATGCTTCTTTAACTGCGGTGCCTAGACACATCACAATATCTTGTATTTCTTGGGCCGTAAAAGGTAGGGGTTCGCCCCGCAGGTGGGCTTTGATTTGGAAGTGAGCCAGCAAGTCGGTATAGCGGCGGATCGGGGAAGTAACTTGAGTGTATAACTCCAAACCCAAGCCGGCGTGGCGTCCGGGGGTGAGGCCCATTTCGCTGCGGGGCATACACCGGCGCACGGCGCAAGCGCGGGCGGGGCCTGCGGGCACGGCCAGCAGTTCTTCATCGGGAGGGAGTTCGGGCTGCGGCTGATAGCGGTAGGGTATGGGCAGGCTGTGAACTTGACCGTAGCGGGCGGCTAGTTCGCCGGCTAAAATCATCATTTCGGCTACTAGCATCCGGGCTGTGGAGTCGTCTATGACGTGGATTTTGATGTCGTCGCCGTTGACTTTGATGACGGATTCGGGCATAAAAATGCTGATTGCGCCTTGGGCTTCCCGCCATTTTTGCCGCAGTTTGGCCGCAGAGGCGATCGCTGCTATTTCTGGTTCTGCTTCGATTCCCAACTCCAGCATTTCGTCTACGTCATCGTAGGTCAAGCGGTAGGTGGGTTTTATGGTGCTGATGTGGATGCTGTAATCTTGAGCCGCGCCGATTTCGTCTAAGGTGACGCTGAAGCTGAGCGCGCTGCACTCTTTGCCTTGAATTAAACTCATCGGCCCGGTTGCCAAAGCTGGGGGAAACATGGGAATCATTCCCGTGGGCAGGTAAACCGTAGTGGTGCGCTTTCTGGCTTCGAGGTCGAGTTCGTCTCCGGGGGAAAGCAAGCGGGTGGGATCGGCGATGTGTATCCAGATCCGCTGCTGACCGTTTTCGAGGAATTCTAAGCTGAGGCCGTCGTCGATTTCGGTGGTGCTTTCGTCGTCGATCGTGTAAACCTTGAGGTGAGTTAAATCGAGACGATTTGTGTCCGAGTCGGTTGGGGGATTTTCTAGGCAGCGTTGGGCCACTTCTAATACCTTTGCGGAGAATTGTAGGGGAATTTGGCTGCGCCGCAAAAACAGGTTTTCGTGGGTACTCCAGAGGCCGAGATCGACTAGGAGGCTAAATGCTGCTTCGGGGTTTTCGGAACGTTCTAAGCTGGCTAAAGTTTCTAATGCCGGGGTGCGGTGCGTTGCTTCTTCTCCGAGGAGGGCAAAGCGTTCTAGGGCGTCGAGGCGAGTTCGATCGCTATTTTCCCAATCTACATTTTTTCCTGCCAGCCGCTGTTTGACTCGATCCCAAAATCCTTGGGATTCTTGGTGTCGCTGCTGTTCTACTTCTTGCTGGTGTTTGATTTCGGCTACTTGGGCGGCCGATCGCGGTTCGTAGCGATCGCCCTTTTGTTTGAAATACAATTTGTCTGTTGATAGCAAACAGTAAGCCGCGTAACACTGGGCCGCACTGCGTTCGGAAAATAACAGCATTGCCAGGGATTCGGGATCTGTCGTTTCTCCGTCCCCGACTAGGAGTTCCCAAGCTACTTCCAAACTCGACGGATCTGAGTATGCTTCTACTTCTTTGAGAAATTTGGGAATGTCGGAGGGTTTGTAAGTTTCTCCCACTACTTCGTAGGTGATTTGTTTGGGCGGTATGCTGTGCGGTTGACCGTTTTCGTCTACCACGACCCAGTTTTTCTTGCCATCGGGGCGATCGGCAACTGCCAGACGGCGGTCGCCGTGCACTCTAAATTCTACTAACGTTCCCTTCTCCACTTGCCAGCTTTATATTTGAGATTTTGGATTTTTACAATAGCCACTTATCGAGTTTCGAGTTTGCGATTTTAGATTTTGGATTTTGGCAATTTCTCTGGTCAATTGTGAAAGTTAAAATCTAAAAAGTTGTTCTTTTTATTCCTTATTTTTTAACTTTTTACTTTTGATTAAGACTTGCGCTGCGGCGACTCTTAACCCTATTTCGCGATTATTTCGCTGCATTCTTGCTGCACTCTTATTGGCAGAAAGACGTTGTTTTCGCGCAAGTCTTATCCCAGTCCAAAATCTAAAACCCAAAATCCCAAATCCTGTTAACCTTCTTGGTTTACGAAGGGCATCAAAGCTACAATTCTTGCTCTTTTGATACTTCTGGTCAGGTCTCGCTGCTGTTTTGCCGTCAAACCGGTTATCCGGCGGGGCAAAATTTTACCGCGTTCTGTGACGTATTTTTTGAGCAAATCGACATCTTTGTAGTCGATCGGGTCTCCTGGTTTGATTGGCGAAACGCGCCGGCGAAAGTAAGTCATGGTTTGTTGTTTGTTGACTGTTGACTGTTGACTGTTGACTGTTGACTGTTAGTTTTTAGTTATTAGCCGTTAGTTGTTAGCCGTCAGGAAAGCATTGGTTAGTTATCTGCTTTTTGTGGGTCAATATCAATTGCCAACAACTGATGACTGATGACTAAGGACTAATGACTAATCACTACTTGATCTCTTTGTGGGCAGTGTGCTGGTTGCAATGGGGGCAGAACTTTTTGAGTTCCAGCCGCGCCGTCGTGTTGCGACGGTTCTTGGTGGTGGTGTACCGAGACACGCCTTTCGAGCGTTTGCTTACGTTTGTACGGCACTCAGTACACTCTAGAGTAATTATGATGCGGACGCCTTTAGCCATAATTCTAAATAAATTTCGACTAATTTAAACACAATTTATTATCTTCTCACATTGCTCTGCACTTGGTCAAGCAATCTTCTAACTTTGATGTCGAGGGAGTAGCCGCGGCGGGTCCCGACGACCATCGTCCCCCCGATGCGATCGTGGAAAGCTTGGGGAAACCTTTCGCCGGAGTTGAGGGCAACGCTACAGTCGATCGCCAGGGGCAGCATCAGCAGCAAGACGGCGGCGTTGGTAGAGGTGAGTCCGCCTATACCTGCGAAGGCTAAGCCGGCGCAAATGCCCAGCAATGCCTCGCGCTTGCACAGTTCTTGCACTCCCGGAGTCCGTAGGAATCTGGTATCGGCAACTTTCATGTCCAAAGCCCAGCGTCCAATACTTTGACCTTGGTTTTTCCTGACGATGGCTACGCGCAGGATCAGCCACAGTAGGACAAAAAATATGGTTTGGACGATCGCATTAGTACCCAGAAGCAAACTGGGCAGCCAAACTGCGATTCCGTCGATGCAGAAGGCCGCTGCGCGGCGGCCGACGGATACTTTAGGAAGGAGGGGTACTAAATCGGAACTCATAGGCAAAAAGGTCGATCGCCACTAGCTGCTTTTTTATCTTAAGCTCTCGATTAATCGATCAGCATCTATGGTGCGTAAATCAATCTCCAACCCAACCGCTAATTATTCAAGCGGAAAATGGATTTTCGCCAATTCCCAACTGCTTTTTGGACTTTTCCACCTGTTCCCAGAGTGTTTGGATCTGAGTAAATGCCTGTTCCACAGAGATTTTACCGTTAGATGTCAAGGAACTGATGTAACCCACTCGCTGAGAAAACTCTTGTAAATTCGCATTAAATACCAAATTCTCTGGCTTTACTTCACCGTAATAGCGATTTTGAGGATATAAAAAATTTGAATTGGCTACCATTGCTTTAACCTCGCATGAAAACTTATTTCCTGAACTAATCAATATTATTATATACCGCGATTACTTGCTAAAGTTGTGCTGTAAGTAGCAGAAATCATGTGACATTTGGCGAACTTTTTTGTGATGGCAATTACAGGGACAGATGAGGGCGACAAAAACCTCAGTAATTTCACGTGTACAACTTACGCAGGCGGGGTTAACACCCAGGTTTCTGCGTTAACGCTCATAACTTAGGATTTGCCGTCCAAACCAGGTTTTTGTTAGTCCAGGACTGAGTTATTGAAATAAGTGACAAAAAAACCACAAATGGATAATATTATTGCAGGCATAAATAGTTAGACTTTGAGTAAAAAACCGCATAATGTCTGCAAATGCGCGATCAGCCCGTCCGACATGCCGGCTGAGGCAAGTTTTAATTACACTTGCCATCGCCGTAATTGCTGCTGTTATCGCCTTCAACATTCCTCACTCCTTAATTCCCGTGTTTAAAGAATCCGTATCCGAAGCAACGCCGCCCCCAGAAATCCAAAACGTGCTCGCCGGCAAGCGCAAAATTGTGATAGTGGGCGACAGCATCACCGAGGGCGGGAAATACCCCGGAGGTTACGTTTGGCTGCTGCAACGCTATCTGAATGCCCTTTATCCCGATCGCAAAATCGAAATCGTCAACGCCGGAATCTCCGGTAACAAGGCGAGTGATATGCAAGCGCGCTTCCAGAAAGACGCGATCGACCAAAAGCCAGATTTAGTGATGATTAATGTCGGAGTCAACGACGTTTGGCACGCTTTCTTCGACTTTCAAAACCGTCAGTTTTATCCGCAAGGCAAGTTGCCCAAGGGAGTGCCACTGGCAGAATATCGGGAGAAAATAACTCAAATGGTGCTGGCGGCAAAAGCCGCAGGAATTCGAGTTGTACTGCTTTCTCCTACTCCGATCGGCGAAATTCTCGACGGCCCAGAAAATCGCAGGTTGCAAGAGTATATTGCCGCGATGCGAGAAATTGCGTTGCAGAATCAGTGCTTGTTTATCGATTTGAATGGGCCTTGTCGGGAAGTTATCGGCACGTATCAAAAGCACGCGGGCAAGACTCTGAATTTGTTAGCGGCAGATGGAGTTCATCCCAATCCGTCGGGATATCGAATTATTGCTTTTACTATCTTGCGCGGTTTGGGCGTACCCGCAAAAGATATTGAGAATTTGGAAGTCACAAATTGAATCTTTGAATTTAGTTAACAGTTGACTGTTGGCTGTTGATTGAAAGTATCCAGGGTACAAGCCCCTGATTGGTCTAGGGGGTAAATTCTTCAACTATAAAATCATTCAATTGGCGGATGATACCGCTTCAACCAACAGCTACCGATAATCACCAACGCCACCACAACAATAATTTCCGTCCAAAAAAACGAAAGGAAATCGCTGGCAGTTCCCACCGGAGGCACCCCCGGTTGAGCGTTGCGAATAGCGGGAAAAGCAAACAGCATCACAGCAGTCCAACTCAGCATTCCCACTTCCGGCACCTTGCCCGATTTCATCACTTTTAATGCTAGCAAAAGCGCCATAATTGACAGCACCCACATAATCACAATAATTACTAAGGCAAAGAATTTCACCGGGATTGAGCGAGTTGCAGAAACATCGATATAAATAAATATAGACGAATTCTCTTCCATCGGTTTATAACTGATGTCGAAACCGGGAAAGTCGGCATGAAAATTAAATTGCAGCGGCACGGGATTCAGTTCAAAAGGAGCAAACTTTTTACCAATTGAAGGCAGCGGGTCGAGCGAAATAGCTACTTTAGCAATGTGCCTGTCAAACGGATAATTATTAATTTTTCCCTTGACTAAGTTAAACTTTAATGCAGGGACAATCATCGGTTTGCCTTCTTTAAAGGTAATTTCCGAATCCTGTACATTTGCGCCGTTAACTGTCATTAACAAGTCTTGAGCCGGGTAAGTTGGCCCTTTTTTATAAATACCTTTGAGTTCAAACTGCAAGCGGGCTTCTAATTCGTTTTTAATGGGATCTACTGCAATTACTGTCATTTTGACCTCAACCAAGCCTTTGGACGCTACAGCGCTTTCTGGAGGGGAATTGTAAGGCTCTTGGGCGTTAGCATTGTGAGAGTAAATCGATAAGATGATTGCCAAAATTGCGAGAATGCAAATTAAAATAAGTATTTTTTTAAGATTAAATTTGTTGACAGTTTGCATTTACTAGGGATTTTTATGTGTTAAATTGTTGTTAGTATTTCCCGCATTCCGCCAGGGGTTTAAACCCCTGGCTCATAGCTAAAGTCGGTTGAAACCGACTGAAGAAACCCGATCGATAATAAATGTTGGTTTTAGTCCTCTTTTAGAGGACTTTCGCTGTGAGCCGGGGGTTTAAACTCCCGGCGGGCTGGGGCGAGCGGCGCAAGAACCAGGCGAATCAACGCGCAACTACGAACCGAGAGGAAGCAGTACATTTGGTGTAAAACAGCCGTGCAAACCGTAGGGAACGTGCTGTTTTAAATGCAAGCGCGCTACAGGGCCTTTGCTGATGTCGCGAGCATCTAAAATCACTAAGGTCGATCGATGATTAGCTGCATCATACATTAAAAGCAGCAGCCAGCCGTGATCCTCAGCCGTTGGACCTTCAGGCGAGACGCCTGAAGCACGGGGAACAAACACCGGTTCTCCCGTAAAACCGCGCGGTGCCGCACTCCAAATTTGCCTTTCACCAGTCACGAAATCCATTTTGAGGATAGCTTGCAAAGGAGCATTTCCCGTGGGAGCATCAGCAGCACCGATATAAAGATATCGGTAAGGTTGTCCGACATTATTGGGATGCAGAGTCGGAAACTCGCAGCACCGAGTTTCAACAACTTGATGCTGCACCGTTTTGTCTTGCAAATTTAACTTAAAGCGCCACAATTCGCCCGCTGGAATGCTGTCAAAATCGCTCTCGCGAAAATCGCCGTCTGCTTCTACAGTTGGAAATGATTCGTAACAAATTGAATCTACAAAAACTTCGTCTCCTTCTTCCCATGCGTTGCAGTGGTGGAAGACAAAACAAGGTTCCGTTTCTAATATCTTCACCTCGTCAGTGCCGTTGCGGGGAATTAAAATTGCTTGCGTTGGCTTGTTTGGCGAAAATTGAATGCACTGGGATGCACTCCGAAATCCTAACACGAAAAGCAGGGGATTGAAGCTGACGGGATTTTGGAAGAATATGCAGTAATTCGGGGTAATTACCATGTCGTGGAGGAAGGCAAAACCCGGTATTGCATGGGCGTGACGCTGCAAAAGTTGGCCGCTTTCGTCGAATTCGTAAATCGTGATGGTACTCGACAAACCGGGCTTGACAGAAAAGTTTACTAATCTGTCTCCTTTGCCATTTTTCCCTTTTTCGATTCTCGGGTGGGCGGCGAAGGCTTCACCGGGTTGTAAAACGCCGTCTAGGGTGTCTAAGCCGAGTGTTTCTAGGGTGCGGGGGTCCAGTCTGTAGGGCTGTGCTCCTTCCCAAAGTGCTAGCAGTTTTTGGCCCCAATAAATGATGTTGGTGTTGGCAATGTTTTTGAGTTTGACATCAAAGATGTTGGCTAGCCAGCCGCCTGGCTTCTGTGTGCCAAAAACGCCTCGGTGGAGGATTTTTCCTGCTTTTTGTTCGGCGAGATAGCCTTCTGTGTGTATGAATCGGTTGCGGAAATGGGCGCGGCCTTCGGATATTGCGATCGCACAAACCATCCCGTCGCCGTCAAACGGATGGTGGATGCGCTGGCCGTTGACATCCAATAATCCGGGCCCGTTGCGAAAGAATGTGCCTTGCAAGTCGGCGGGGATTTCGCCTTCTATGTCGTCAATCCAGTAATCGGATTCGTTGGGTTGGGATTCGTAGCCGCGCTGCCAGTCTGTGCGATCGTATGATGCTTTTGGGGCGGCTGTTTGAGGTGCGGAAAGTTGTAAGTTTGGCATTGGTGTTACGGGAGCGAATTTTTTAACCGCAGAGAGTACAGAGGGCGCAGAGAGAAGGAAATTCGGAGAATGGGGAAACACAGTTAAATTCATCCGTCTATCCGTGTGTGCCTTCTTTTATTTGCTATCTGCCCTGCGGCTTTGTGACCTTACTGTCGGTACTAAGTCGGGAAAGTATTCGGGCATGAAATGCTGTCCGCCTGGTTTGGAACTGCCCAGTTCTGGTTCTAATACGGGAAGAGAGTTTTGATAGTTTGGATCGCCGCTTTCTGTGCTTTCGGCGGGCAGCCAATTTAAGAACGGTAGGGGCAGAAGTGTGGACAGGTTTGTGATGACGACTAGCAGCCAGAGGTTATCGAAATTGCGATCGGTAATTCCTAGCAAGTGGGTCAAAAGTGCACCGCCTTCGTGGGACAAAAGTCCTGCTAAATTTATGATTGACATCAGCAGCGCAAATAAAGTTGCTTCGACGCCTCTGGGACACAACCGAGCGGAGAGTACCAGTATCGGCATATAAGCAATTTGTCCGATTACTGTCAGGATCAAGCTGTCTCCGATGCTGAACCATTGATCGTCAATTCCTAAAGCTCGGTTCGCATGAGTTACTAATAATAAAGTAGTCATGCCCAAAGCAGTCGCAATGACCGTTGACCAGCCAAAAATTACTCGAAACGGAACTGTTTTGAGGAAGCGCTGAAACAGCCAGACGCCAGCGAGGGCAGCAATGCTGGTAACGAGGCGCACTCGGCCGAGAAATTCTGGTGGAAAGCCTAATTCGTTGGTGGTGAAAAAGAAGAAGGCGGAGTCAGAGCTTGGGGTGGCTTGCAAGATGAAGAGAAAGGCGGTGGGCAGCCAAATTGTTTTTTGGGTAACAGCTTGCCGCAGTTGTTTTAATTGGTCTTTGACAGCTTCAAAGTCGGTTCTTTTGTCGGTTTTTTCTTCGGCAATTAACCAAGCTGTTGCTGATACAATTAGCGGGAAAGATGCGGTGATTAAAAATATTGTGTGGGTGCTGAAGTGTTGCAGCAGGGAACCGCTGAGGTAGGCGGTAATTAGTCCGCCGAGGGCTGAAGCGCCCCAAGACAAGGATTGCAGGGAACCGGCGTCGGTAACGGATTCTTTTCTGGCCCTTTCGACTACCAGGGAGTCGGCGATTACGTCGCTGACGGCGAGGGAGAGGGAACTCAGGGCGATCGCGCCTGTAGCGGCAAGCGGGGTGTGTACAATTGTTGCTAGGCCCACCCATGCTGACGTTCCCAGCAGCCCGGAAAGGACGATGTAAGGCCGTCTGCGGTAGCCGAATATCGGCAAACCGTCGGACATGAAGCCGAACACGGGTTTGATAATCCAAGGCAGGGCTACGACGCCCAGCATTGCCGAGACTTCTGCCGGACTCATGCCGAGTTCGTCTTTGAGAAAGAAGCTGACGGCTAAGCGGGCGAGTCCGAGAATGCCTTGGACGAAGTAAATCAGTAAGATAGCTATGAGCTCGGGGGTTGGCTCATTCCCGAAGAATACTTTTTCTTTTAAAGATTCTTTGAGTTTGCTGGTGCCAGAGGGGGAAAGGAGCATTTGAGCAATATTTCTTAATGAATCTCAATATTTATAACACATTCTTAATGAGTTGCGGGAACTGTCGGAGGTGGGATGCGAAACTGAGGGGGAGGTGGCAGGTACTATAAAATTATGATGAGCTCGAATTAAAGGATTTTTGGTAGCAATGAAAGCAGAAATTAGAATTGTCTTTCTCGCAGTGGCTTGGATTTTAGGAATGGGGGCTAATTTAGCCTCAGCAATACCTGTTGCTAACCAGCAAGGTGATTATCCGGTGCCACCTGCGAGACAGCGGGGCAACAGGCAGGTAAATTGGTTGGTTGTTGACTCGGATTCCCAAGGGTTGAATTGCCGGATGGCTCAGAGATTTCGATCAATTTCTGTAGACGCTTTGGATGCGCCTGGTGAGTTGTTTGAAAGAAATAAACACAATGTTTCCCAGTGGCCTGTCGTGGCTGCGTTTCGGCGAGGACAGCGCTTGCAAGCGGTGACAGGAAATAATGCCAATCAAATTATGATTGCTGACTCTCAGGGCAAACCTTGGCTGCCGATTTCAACGGATAAGGGTAATTGTTTTGTGCGGGCGAACAGCCGTTTTATTAAACCGATTCGGGAAAATCCTACTACTTTAAAACCTTTAGAATAGATATTTTTTTTGATAAGAGTGGGCAATTGGTAAAAGGAAGGTTTTATGATTATCGATCCTAAAAATGTGCCGGAAATTACGGGTTCCAAGTACCCTCAGCAATTCCACTCTGCTGTTGCCGGGAGAGTTAAAAAACGCTTGGGCGATGCTGCCGGATTGCATAATTTTGGAGTAAATTTGGTGAGGTTGGCACCGGGAAGTTGTTCTGCTCTCAGGCACTGGCATACCCGTCAAGATGAGTTAATCTATGTTCTGGAAGGGGAAGTTACTCTGATTACAAATTCGGGAGAGCAAGTGCTGAAACCGGGTATTGTGGCGGGTTTTCCGGCGGGTGATGCTGACGGGCATCATTTAGTCAACCGCTCGAATGCAGATGTTGTTTATCTCGAAATTGGCGATCGCACTCCGGGAGATAGTGCCGAATATCCCGATGACGATCTAATTGCGAAAGCTAACGGGAATAGTTGGATTTTTACTCAGAAAAACGGCGAGATTTATGAGAGTTGAAAAAATATGAGTCAAGTGAATCTTTGGACTTCGGCGGAACACGCTTTGTGGTATCTTGCTAAAGCTGATGGAATTCCTCACCGCACTGAAGGTGAAGCGGTTTTGTTAGAGGAAGTGCCGAAAAATGTGAAGCGAATTCTGGATGTTGGCACGGGAGACGGGCGGTTGCTGGGTCTGCTTAAGTGCGATCGACCAAATGTGGAATGTGTGGCGATCGACTTTTCGCCGACAATGCTGGAAAAAGCCAGAATTCGCTTTGCTGATGACCAGAATGTCACGGTAATCGAGCACAATTTGGATGAATCGCTACCGGATTTGGGCAAGTTTGATGCAGTTGTTTCTAGTTTTGCAATTCATCATGTAGCAGACGATCGCAAACGTTCGCTTTACACCGAGATTTTCGAGCTTTTGGATCCCGGAGGCATCTTTTGCAACTTGGAACACGTAGCGTCAGCAACTCCCGCTTTGCACGAGAAATTTCGAGAGGCGCTGGGTATTAGCGATTCGCCAGACGATCCGTCTAATAAATTGCTAGATGTGGAAACGCAATTGCGCTGGTTTAGAGAAATTGGTTTTGAGGATGCAGACTGTTATTGGAAGTGGCGGGAACTCGCTTTGTTAGTTGGTGTTAAACCTGTTTAGCTGCGGGTAAGGACTGCATTGTCGTGTCCTTTTAAAATTGGAAATAGTCACAATTAGTAAGGCGCGTCAGATTTTTAAACCCTCAATAATCGTTCTACAAATTCACCTGACGCACCCTACAGCTTGATTTAAGTATGCCAGTTGCCTAAGTCCTGAATATAAGAGGTTGCTGTCGTAGTAGAAGTTGAGCGCGAACAGTTCTGGTTATTTGAAAATAACCAACAGAGTATTGAGGAGAGAACAGGCGAACTCTTAACCCAAACCATACAGAAAGCAACCGTTTATTTGAGTAGCAAGCAAATTGAACCTCCAATTTACACTTTTAGTTAGTTGGGATGGAAGATATTGTCCGGTCGCTCGCACATTGGGATGTTACCCAGTTAGAGAGCTGTTTTAAGAGTTATTAACCAAACGATAGAATTAACAACAAACAAAAAGGTATAAAAAATATAGATTGATGGAGCGCAGATAGCTCTCCATAAAGAAGGCATTTTAATTGTTTTTAATGAACCGAGCGGGTGAACAAGACCTTCCGGTATAGAACGGGTATTAAAACTTTCATCTAAGGCGCTTTCCTTATTCAAAAATTCGGTAACTGCATTGGCTCTTAGTATGTAATAAAGTTGCACCCTCCAGTAGGTAGCTTCTAAAAACCAGAAACCAAAAATTATAACGTATCCTAGGGAAACCAACGCATCTATTTTGCTTGTAAAAACCTAACCAATCAACGCTACCCAAATGGTAATTGCCGTAGTTTTTAATTGCATCATAATTGTTGTGAAGTTAGCTATTTTTTTCTCTAGTTCTTCTGCTCCTTTTTGCAGCATGGCTAGCTGAAATTCAAATCGATCCATGTTTGATTCCGCGAACGTTTATATTAGAGTTATCCAAAAAATTATAATCTTCTTTTCTTTCGGTGTCGTTAGAGAGCTTCGCCTGACGCACCCTACAAGTCGATTTTAGATTATATAGTAAGGTGCGTCAGCTCCCGAAATTCCCGATCGGCGTTAGAGAACTTCGCCTGACGCACCCTACAACTCGATTGTTGTGTGACAGTTGCATCCAGGACTATTAAAGTCACGCACCTTACTGAATTAAATTAAATCCGGTACTTTAGGTTTGATTCGGCGCTCGTACCAGTTCATTAACGGGGTGGAAGTAATGCCGTGCAAAACCACAGAAATTATGATTGTTGTAAAGGTAATCCAGGCAATTTTTTCGGCGGTTTCGTCTTTCAAACCTTTACCCAAAGCATAGGTAAGATAATAGATAGAACCGACACCACGAATGCCGAACCAACCGTAAAGCCAGCGATTGGCGGGATGTAAAGGACTGCCGATCGTACTAATCCAAGCTCCCACAGGCCGGATTAAAAAAATCAACAATCCAGCTACTAAGAGGGAGTATCCTCCATAGGCCAACATAGGTTCTAGGCGCAAAAGCGAACCTAATAGTAAAATAGTTGCTACTTCCATTAACTTTTCTATGCGCTCGGTAAAGTGCAGTTGGGAAAGCGGCTTTTCTAGGTTTTGGTAACTCCGCTGCACGACAATTCCTGCTACAAAAACTGCGAGAAATCCGTAGCCGTTGACTACTTCTGTGAGGGAATAGGTGAGCAGAATTGTGCTGAGAGCAATGAAATCTTCCATTAATTGATCTGCCGGTCGATAGCGTTGGAGTCGGCGATCTATCCAGGTGACGGCTTTAGCTACTAAAATTCCCATAACGATACCTGCGGCGATCGCCCAAATCAAGTCAACTGCTACCCACTGTGAAAACCACTTCGACCAGTTATTACCTTTTAGCGAATAAATGCCGAAATAAACAAAGGGAAAAGCTAAAGCATCGTTTAAACCGCCTTCTGATGTTAAACCAAAGCGCAATTCATCGCGATCTTCTATATGAGCTAATTGAACTTCTGAGGCCAAAACTGGATCGGTGGGAGCGAGAATTGCTCCAAGTAAAATCGCCGGGCCCCAATCTAATTTCACAAACCAATGACCGAGCGCAGCAACAGCAAAAATCGAAATTGGCATTAAAAAACCGATCAGCCGCGCTGTGGAATTCCAGGCCCAAAGTTGCAGGGGGCGATTCATTTTCAAGCCGCAACTGAACAGAGAAACAATAACTACAAATTCTGTGAGTCTTTCTAAAAATTGAGCTTCGGGGCGCAACTCAATCAGCTTGACGCCGTAGGGCCCCAATCCGATACCGACAATTAGATAAATTAAGGCATAAGACATCGGCATTCGCGAGATCCATCCCGAACCCAAGGTGACGCTCAGCAGGAGGATGCCAATAACTAGCAATTTGAGAATGTAATTATCCACGATAGCGATCGCACTTTTAATAAGGTTTACCAAGTGCGATTTTTACAGATAAAAGCTTCTGCGGCATCCACCACCCGCTAGATTCACCTATCCTCCGGAAGTTGCAGTTTTTATGCTAAATGACTAACAACTAACAACTCACAACTACTGACTGCTGACTAATGACTAATGACTAATAACTAATGACTACTGACTTTTTTGGGTAGTAATGATGTGCAAATCTACGTGTTTGATATATCTCAATAACTGTTGAGTCAAAAGACCGCGCAGCAGCAATGTCCAGCGGGATTGCTGGCTTTCGCCAATCACAATTTAAATAATGGGATACTTTTTAGCTACCTCCGAAATTGCTTTGGCTATATTAGTGCCGTTTACCAGCAAAAATTGCCTGTTAAATTCTTCACAGAGTTTCCCATAAGTTTCAACGTGCAAGCTTTGTGCTTTTGTTAAAAATCGGTCGGGATGGTTGACCAAAACAGCATAAAAGGGGGCATTCATGTAGCTAGCCATCCTCGCGCCCCGCAGCAGTTGCAAGGAATTTGGATAAGTCGAGCTGCACACTAAAACTCGTTAGTGAATGTTGCAAGATTGACCTTTTAAAGTTGCTGCGTCGTCTTCAAAATTGTCTGCGACTTCTCACAGGGGGAGTTCTCGCCAAGCAATTAAATGACGGTTTGCCTGGAATGGGCGGCCTTGAAGCGTGCCACCAAATTAAACAGGGGTATCCAGAAATTCCTGTTTTAATTTTAACATCTTACGCCCAAAAATCGTTAATTGAAAGGTTTATTTTAGCCGAAACTCAGGGATATTTCCTCAAGGGAATTGCGGCGGAAACTTTGGTTTGGGCAATTCGATCGGTAGCGGCGGGTGCTTCGTGGTGGGATAAGGCGGTAACTGCGGAAATTCGGGCGGTTTTTGCTAATCCTGAACCTGTGAAAGTAGGGTCAAAATCAGAAGTTTTGGAAAACCCGCTGACGAAACGAGAACAGGAGATATTAGCTTTAGTTGCGGAGGGAAAAGCAATCAGGAAATTGCACAAATATTGTACGTTGCTCCGGGTACTGTCCGGGTTCATGTGCACGCGATTTTGCAAAAGTTAGAGATGCCAGATCGCACTCAAGCAGCAGTGATCGCTATTGAGAAAGGATTGGTAGCAGAAGAACTTTTGGCGATCGAACCTTGATAGGGCTGGTTCTGTACCAGAATTGTCGCTTTTTTAAAGGAATTATTGGCTAAACCCGCCCCTATAAAGATGCCTCTGTTGCAGGCTCACGGGAAATTAGTATTATTCGCCTTGATTGTTAATTTTATTGATGACATTTGATTTTTGAACTTGCTAAGCTAGGTATGCCTTAATTTTCCTACCGTCATCTAACCAAAGGTGTATTATGCCAAATTTTATTAGTTCAGTTTTTAGTTCGATCGCCTTTCTCGACTCTGCCCTTCCCGACAGCCAATCTCTCCGCAACGGCATAGCAGCGGGGACAGAAGTAATTATCCTTGATGCGGCGCGGGATGGAGTAGCACAAATCACAGCCGCGCTAGCGAGTCGCAGCAATATCAAAAGCATTCATATCCTCTCCCACGGCCGCCCCGCGAGTTTGCAGCTAGGCGCGATCGATCTAAACTTGACAAATTTAAAAAATTATGCAAAACAATTGCAGCGTTGGTCGCGATCGCTGGCAGACAGTGCAGAGATTTTGCTGTACGGGTGCGATGTAGCGGCGGGCGAACAGGGCGCTAACTTCGTGCAGCAACTGAGTCAGCTAACGAAGGCAAAAATTGCTGCGTCTAGATCGCCGATCGGCAGTTCCGCTATGGGCGGAGATTGGGAATTAGATTATACAACAGGAGCGGTGTCCTCTGGGCTGGCGATCGACCCAGCCACAATGGCTACCTATCAATTTGTGTTCGGTCTACAATTTTTGGGACAAGCAGGATTTCCGGCAGCTACAACTATTGGAGGAACCCAGGTAGGTGGACTGTCGGGCCTTACCTACGCGGGCAGCAACACTTACTACGCTATCTCCGACGGCCGCAATATTTCTGGCAGTCCCGGCCCGTCTCGCTTTTACACCCTCAGCATACCGAATGTGAGTGCGGGTAGCTTGACAGGAGTGCTTCCTACAGCGGTGAGAACGATTGGCAATCCGCCTCCCTTTGCCGCAGATACATCGGATACAGAGGGCATTGCCTTAATCGGCACTAATGTCTTCGTCTCTTCTGAAGGAAATTTCTCGACAACTACCCAGCCTTTTATCAATAGATTCGCCATTGCAACAGGACAACAAAACCTAGCGCTGCCTATTTCTTCTCCCAAATACGACGTATCATCAGCAGATACTACCAGCGGCATCCGCAACAATCAAGCTTTTGAAAGTCTGACCATTACTCCCAGTCAAAGTTTTCTGTTTACAGCAACAGAAAATGCTCTCGAACAAGACGGCCTTGCTACAAATACATCGCCTACAATTGGCACGCGATCGCGAATTTTAAGATATGACTTAAGCACAAACACCGCAAACGGGGAATTTCTTTACAACACCGATCCAGGCAACGGCATTTCTGAAATGCTGGCCGTTGATGATAATACGCTGCTGGTTCTCGAACGTTTTTTCAACCCAGGGCCGCCGGCTTCAGGCGATTTGAAGCTTTATCAAATTTCTTTAAACGGTGCGACTGACATTCAAAGCAATACTGGCTTGAATGGTGATGTTACTGGCATTACAGCGGTATCGAAAACTCTAATCGCTAATACTACTTATTTCGTCAATACAGGCACTCCGCCACTCGTTGACAATTTTGAAGGGATGACATTTGGGCCTTCTCAAACGGCAACTGGGAAGCGATCGCTCATTCTTGTCAGCGACAACAATTTTGCCATTCCCACGAGATTCGCAGCGTTTGCAGCCAACAACGCGCCTGTACTCAACGACAGCGGTTCCCCGGTACTAACAGCAATTAATGAAGATGTACTTGCTGCCAACAATACCAGTACCTTAGTTTCTGCTTTAATTGCAGGTGCTGTTACAGATCCCGACACCGCCGACACTCAAGGAATTGCTGTCACGGCGACAGACAATACTAACGGCAGTTGGGAATATTCAACTGATAGCGGTGCGACTTGGACGGCATTCGGCACCCCGTCAACAGCAGCAGCGAGACTGCTAGCAGGCAATGCCAGCATCCGCTTTCTTCCCAATCCTGACTACAACGGCACTGCCAATATCACTTATCAGGCATGGGATGGAACGACAACAGACTCTAGCACCACTACTACCTTCACGAACGGCGGGATGGCTGATATTTCGACTCCCAGCAGTATCGGGGGGTTAGCAGCTTTCAGTACAGCATCCGAGACAGCAACAATTACCGTTAATCCTGTCAACGACCCACCTTCCTTTACTAAAGGGGGAGACTTAATCGTGATCGCAGGTGGGGGATCACAAACAGTCAACAACTGGGCAACAAGTATCTCTAAGGGCCCTGCCAACGAATCCACTCAAACCGTTAACTTCAACCTTAGCAACGACAATAGCACTCTATTTACCGTGCAGCCTGCGATCGACGCAGCGGGCAACCTCACCTACACTCCGGCCTCCGGTGTCAGTGGGATTGCAACTGTCTCTGCGACGTTAAAGGATAACGGCGGTATTGCCAATAACGGTGTAGACACTTCCGCCGCCCAACTTTTCAACATCAACATCACAGCCGATACGATCCTTCCTGCTGCTTCCAATCTAGCCGCTACCAACATAATCGTCAGTGGCGGCACTACAGAAACTTTTACGGTAGACTACAGCGACAACGTTGCTGTCAACAGCAGCAGTTTGGATAATTCAGACATCCGGGTGACTGGACCGAACGGATTTAACCAATTAGGGACACTGGTAAGCTTTACCCCAACTGGCAACGGCACTCTTCGCACGGGTACCTATCAGATTACCGCACCAGGTGGTAGTTGGGATTTGGGCGACAATGGGAATTATGCGATCGCGATCGAATCGGGCCAAGTTAGCGATATCAATAATAACTTTGTCGCAGCCAGTAACTTGGGAAGCTTTAATGTCAATATTCCCAACCCAGGCAGTTTTAATTTTAGTGCTGCCAATTACGAGATCGGTGAAAGCGGTGGTTTTGCCACAATTACCGTGACTCGGACAAGCAATACTAATGTGGCGGCTGATATCAGCTACAGCACTTCCGACGGGACTGCTAATGCGGGCAGTGACTACACGGCAACATCAGGAACCTTAAACTTTGCGATCGGGGAAACAAGCAAAACTTTTACGATTCCGATTAACGATGACACCTTAGTAGAGGGAAGTGAGATTGTTGCGCTTAGTCTGAATAATCCCACAAATGGTGCGAGTGTGGGAGCGCAAAGTACGGCGAATTTGACAATTTTAGATAACGATGTAGCACCGACTCCGACAACTCCGACTCCGACAACTCCGACTCCGACAACTCCGACTCCGACAACTCCAACGCCGACAACTCCAACGCCGACAACTCCAACGCCGACAACTCCAACGCCGACAACTCCAACGCCGACAACTCCGACTCCGACAACTCCAACGCCGACAACTCCGACTCCGACAACTCCGACTCCGACAACTCCGACTCCGACAACTCCGACTCCGACAACTCCGACGCCGACAACTCCAACGCCGACAACTCCGACGGAAACAACTCCAACGCCGACAACTCCGACGGAAACTCCAACACCGACGGAAACTCCAACACCGACTCCGACTCCGACTCCCACGGGAACTCCGACTCCGACGCCGACAACTCCGACGCCGACTCCAACTCCCACGGAAACTCCAACTCCGACTCCCACGGGAACTCCGACTCCGACTCCGACTTCGACTCCCACGGGAACTCCAACTCCGACGCCGACAACTCCGACGCCGACAACTCCGACTCCGACAAGTCCGACTCAGACAACTCAGACAACTCAGACAACTCCGACGCCGACTCCGACTCCGACTCCCACGGGAACTCCAACTCCAACTCCGACGCCGACTCCAACTCCCACGGGAACTCCAACTCCGACGCCGACTCCGACTCCCACAGGAACTCCTGTTGACTCTGACAGCGTTCGCGGCGGGGATACTGATTGCATTTGCGAACAAATTACCCTACCCGCGATCAGTTCGATTCCAGGCCCGAATTCAGTCGATCGCACTTTCAATGGCACTGACGGCGACGACTTCCTCATCGGCAGCAATCTCAACGACGTTATTAGCGGTTTCAACGGCGACGACATTCTGCTAGGTGAAAGGGGCAACGACAATATTTACGGGGGATTGCCCAGCAATATCCCCCTTGGCCCGGATACAGACAATGACGTGCTGTTTGGCGGCAATGGCAATGACTACCTCAACGGCAATGCCGGCAACGATCTCATTTTCGCGGGTAAGGGCGATGATGTGGCGATCGGCGGCAAAGACGATGACTTGATTTGGGGCGACAAAGGCAATGACACTCTGGTTGGGGAGCAAGGTAACGACAGCTTGTTTGGAGGCAGTTTTGACCCGTCTAGCCCTGACTCGAATGGACGCGATTTGCTGTTTGGAGGTGCTGGAAACGACTTCTTGAATGGGGGAGATGCTGCGGATACTCTAAGCGGCGGCGAGGGCAATGATACTGTTTATGGCGGCAAGGGCAATGACGTTGTGGTGGGGGGTACGGGCAACGATCTGCTGTTGGGCGATCGCGGCAGTGATAGCATTTGTGGCGACGAGGGGGACGATACTATTTTGGGAGACAGTGCGATCGGCTTTAACGGCGAGCCTGATTCCTTGTGCGGCGGTGCTGGCAATGATTTGATGTTTGGCAACGGCGGTAGTGACAAGCTATGCGGCGAGGAGGGTAACGATACTCTCTACGGCGGTAAAGGCGACGATTGTTTGATTGGCGGTATGGGCAATGATATTCTCAGCGGCGGCATTGGGCGCGATCGCTTTGTTTTAATAGCAGGTGAAGGCAGCGATCTAATTACTGATTTCACAAAAGGTGAAGATTTGCTGGTGTTAGCGGGCGGTCTAACTTTTGGTCAACTTAGTATTACCCAAAACGCTAATACAGCTTTCATCAGGATTGGTCAGAACGGTCAACTGTTGGCTGCTTTGAATGGAGTGCAAGCTAGTGCGATCGATCTCAATGATTTTACCATCTTTGGGTAAGCACTATATAATCAGCCCTGTCTGGCGTGAGTGCCGAGCCTGGTCAAGCGAACTCCCTCAAATGCTTGCAATCTCCTAGTTTGTAGCTGCGCGCTGCCCTCAAACAGCGTAGGGGTGTGAGCGATAGACTTTACATCCGATCGGCTGGCGATCAGCAATAAACTAGGTTTATTGCCTATCGCCTGTTGAAAGAAAAAGATTTAAGCATCGCAGCCTTCGAGATTTCAGGCGTTGCTGATTCACAGTATGAATCACCTTTTATCGGAAGTTACAAAACTCACCCTCCGAGAGTTTATAGCAATTGGGAAATCTTGAATTCATACCTGTATCCAGCAACGCCTGATTTCAAATGTTTGAAGGTTTCCTTCACCACCTTGACTTTCTCTGGTACTACGCACCCTAAAGTTTCTCATTTCCAGGCTCTGTCTTGTATTTAAACTGGAACGAGTGTCGGTTCCAAAGTTGCCACTAACTTGAGATGATACTCCTCTTCAAAACACGGCTTTTTATAATCCAAGCTCCACATTTCTAGAGCGCAATCGTCTTCTGGATTGAGCGGTTGCAGCCGCAAATGAAACTCTCGAA
Organism: Microcoleus sp. S13_C5; assembly: GCF_036700845.1. Taxonomy (NCBI): domain Bacteria; kingdom Bacillati; phylum Cyanobacteriota; class Cyanophyceae; order Oscillatoriales; family Microcoleaceae; genus Microcoleus; species Microcoleus sp. S13_C5. Next base: position 14,986 of record NZ_JAUBPR010000052.1, on the reverse strand, counting down.
CTTCCGGACGGTGTTCGCATTTAAAATCCGAAATTGCGCCAATCTGTCGCCTATCCAAAGCCACAGCCAGCCGCAGAAAAGGATGCAGTTTACTGACAAAATCCCGGTATTTTTTCGGAAGGGTAGTAAAGTTTTCATGCTTCTTTTTAGGAGGATTTTTCCGGTGATAGCGAGCCAAATTGGCAATTACTTCAATCTCTGTTTCAGTGTATCCCAATAACTCACCATTGCGAATTAAATAGTAAGAATGCTTGTGGTGCGCCGAATGACTGACATACAAACCACAGTTGTGCAGAATTGCGGCAGCCCACAGTAACTCGCGTTCTTCGGTTCCCCAATTGTGTAGAATTCCTTGGGTTTGGTCGAAAAAATTGAGTGCAAATGCTGCGGTTCTTTCACTTTGTTCTAAATTGACTTGATATTTGTTAGCCATGTGCAGAATGCTGCGCTGGCGGATTGAACCTTGATAGCGCAAACGGTTTTCAATTAAACCGTGCGCCAGCATCCAGTCAACAATTACGCCTTCTCTCAGAGAGCGATCGCACACAGTCAGCGATTCAATTCCTAATAGTGTCATCGCTTCTTGCAAAATCAAGGCACCTGCTAGAATAATTTCCGCCCGCTTGTCCGACATTCCCGGAATTGCCAGCCTTTCCGAGTAAGAAAGTTTGCGAAAACGATTGACTAAATCGCGTAAATCTTTTAAACTTAATTGATATCCGGCTAGGGGACTAGGCACTGTCCCCAACTTTTCGCGAGCATTAATTGCAGCCAGAGTTTCGATGGTTCCAGCAGTGCCAATTAAGCGCAAAGGTTCGCCCGCATTGAAGTGAGATCGCAATTCGTCGATCGGTCTTTCCAACGAAATCCGAATATAAGCTTGCAAATAAGCAAACTCCTCCCTGCTAATCGGGTCAGTTTGGACAAATTGTCCTGTTAAGCGAACAGCACCAATTTTTGTACTGGTGAGACAGCGAGGCTCAGAACTATCTCCTAAAATCAACTCCGTAGAACCGCCCCCAATATCAATAATCACCTGCGACTCATTGTTAAACTCCATACCCGAAAGAACGCCGAGATAAATTCTGCGCGCTTCTTCCTGACCGGAAATTAAACTAACATTCAGGTCTAATTCTTTAGCAACTTGTTTGAGAAAATCTCGCCCGTTAGGAGCTTCCCGAACAGCACTCGTCGCCACCGCGATAATTTGTTCAGCATGGAAAGTTTTAGCAATATCAAGAAAGCGGCCCAGAGTGGCGATCGCCCTTTCCATAACCTCGGACTTCAAGCACCCTGTTTTTGCCTCGCAATCGCCCAACCGAACCGTATCTTTTTCTCTAGCAATAATCGTAAATGCGGGCAATTTCGGATCGATCCGCGCCACCACCATGTGAAACGAGTTAGTACCCATATCAATAGCAGCAATAATGCGATTTGACTCCGCAGCAGCAAGTGAATTAACCATTGGAGTGTATGGGGGTTGACAGATATTTATGATTATTTCACGAATCCAGTTAGGCATTCTATTAAATTAGCCAAAATCGAGAAATGCTGACTGGGCAAGACTTTCACCTGTTTTAAATTTCGCTAGAAGTATGCTCGCCAGCAGAGATAGTAAGTGATTGTGCCTAAAATTTGATAAAATCTAGAGTTAAAAATATCAAATCTAGAATTGAAATGCTTAAAGAGCTCGATCGCCAACCCGAATCCACATTACTAACCGTCGTGAGGCTTTTGAGATGGGACAAACCAGCAGGAAGGCTCATTTTAATGATTCCAGCCCTCTGGGCCGTTTTTTTAGCAGCCCACGGGAAACCGCCTGCAGCATTGGTGGGTGTGATTGTGTTGGGTACCTTAGCCACGAGTGCGGCCGGATGCGTCATCAACGACTTGTGGGATCGCGATATTGATCCCGAAGTAGAAAGAACGCGATCGCGCCCGCTAGCATCCCGCGCCCTCACCGTGCAAACAGGGATAGGAGTTGCATTAATTTCCTTGGTATGCGCGGCGATTCTGGCTTTGTATCTTAATCCGTTAAGTTTTTGGCTGTGCGTCGCCGCCGTACCAGTAATTATCTGCTATCCGCTGGCAAAAAGATTCTTTCCAGTGCCGCAATTAGTGTTATCAATTGCCTGGGGTTTTGCAGTTTTAATTAGTTGGAGCGCCGCCGTTGACGAATTAGAATTAGCTACTTGGCTGCTGTGGGGTGCAGTCGTGTTTTGGACGATGGGATTTGATACAGTTTATGCGATGAGCGATCGCGAAGACGATTTGCGTTTGGGGGTGAATTCCAGCGCGATATTTTTCGGGAATAATGCCGCTAATGCTGTAGGTTTTTTCTTTGTTGGTACAGTCGGTTTATTGACGGCAATGGGATTTAATCTGCACTTGCACATTGGTTTTTGGATGGCAATTAGTGCGGCGGCGATTTTGTGGTTTTTGCAGTACAGTCAACTCCGAAATGCGGATATTCCTAAGCCTGTTTACGGTCAAATCTTTCGCCAAAATGTTTGGGTGGGGTTTGTCATATTGGCGGGGATGATTGTTGGGGAGATTTTTTGATAAGTTCGCCAATATCAAGTGTAGGTTAGGTTGAACGCTCGCGAAACAAAACTTACCCTTGATATGAATCGTGAAGCAGAGAGATAAAAAGCGCGAAGCAGAAACACCCAGTGAAAGCAAAGAAAGAGTACCAGTTAAGATTAAAGCGATCGACGATCACCACCAACTCAGTTTATTTACTTGACAAAATAACACTTACAAGCTAGTGTGAAAGCACCTCTACATTTAAATTGTAATATAAAAATTTATTCATAATGTAGACCCTAGACTTTATGATTCAAAAAATCCGTGAAGCTATTGGATTGTTCGCCTCAAACTTAGTGCTGTTTAGTGTGATAGTGCTAACAGTATGGTTGCCGGGGTCAATTCTGTTGATATATTTGCGCCTGTACGTTTTTCCAGAGATGACTGGCGGAGACGAGTTGCGTATAACCATGCAAGAATTGCGAGTGTCGCAATTCATTGAAGGCTCTTTTGGTACGATCTATGTGGGTGCATTACTTCATGCACTTGCTCAGTTGAAGCGGGGACTTCATCCAACTTATCGTGAGTCCATGACCCACGCAGGACGAAAGTGTTTCAAGATGTTCGGAACTCGTTTTGTTACTGGATTGATTGTGGTAGGTGGTTTAATTCTTTTCATCGTTCCAGGTGTCATTTTGGCATTGCGCTATGCACTAATTGATGCCGCTGTTGTGCTGGAAGGTGTAGAAGGATCGAAGGCTCAAAAAGTTAGTGCAAATTTGACTCAAGGGAAAAGAGGGAAGATATTTGGGACGATGATTCTGACCTATCTTGGATTGTTTATTGCTTCGATGATTGTGTCTTTTGTTTTGTATCTACCGCTATCATTGATGGGACAACAGGATAACTTTGGAGTCGCATTAATCTATGAGTGCGTTGCGAGTATTCTTGCTGCATTGCCCATCATAGTTTTGTTTTTGTTCTACTGGGATGCAAAAAATCAGCAGCCAGTTTTCTAGGATGAAAATTATTGATGTCACGATGGCATGACAACAAAACAACTAGAAAATACTTTTCATCCAAAATCAACTACAGGGCTTACGCACAGACACTATCTTTAGGGTGCACACAGCGAACCTTACCTTCACAGATAGTTGAAAAATTGCTACTTGGCCGGGATGATTGTTGGGGAGATTTTTGATTTTTTTGTAGGGCTTTTCCCGCAGGAAACGGGTGTGAAACTCGAATGATTGAAGTTGGAAAGAAGAGCTTCCGAGCGATTTCAGCCTGAAAGCCTGTGTCTCTCTGCTTTCTATCGAAGTCTCCAACGGCTGCACCTGAAAAAGGGGGGATGTGCGATCGCTTATTCCCCCTTTTCCAGGATTATTATACAGAAATATACTTAGTTAAATATACTTGGTTATCAATCCAATTAAATTAAAACTTTTACATAAATTAATGATGTGCAGGCTTCTAAAAACTGATATATTTTTTGTGTTACACAAAATTATACTCCATTGTACTAAATATTGCTGGATAAAAATAAAGAGAAACCGATTGTGACTGGTGAGGCTGCGGCATCTGGCTAAGAAATATCTAGAGCCATTTATCACCCACATTCAGAAGGGTTCTCGATATTTCAATAATCCGATATATTCACCCCAAAACTATGATATGAAAAAAATCATCATTGGCATCATGGGTCCTGGCGATAGTGCCACATCAACCGACTTAGAAAATGCCTATAAACTCGGACAACTCATCGCCGAAGCAGGATGGATATTGCTAACTGGCGGCAGAAATGTCGGCGTCATGGATGCCGCCAACAAAGGAGCAAAATCAGCTAACGGGTTAACAGTCGGCATCCTTCCGGGCAATGACACTGGCGGCATTTCTGAAGCTGTAGATATTGCCATTGTCACCGATATGGGAAACGCCAGAAATAACATTAACGTTCTTTCTTCAGATGTAATAATTGCCTGCGGTATGGGCACGGGCACAGCTTCGGAAATTGCCCTCGCCCTCAAAGCTAACAAACAAGTTATCTTGTTAAATGACAGCGCCGAAAGTCAACTTTTTTTTAAAGGTTTAGCACAATTTAATATCTTTGTGGTAAACAATGCTGTAGAGGCTATGAATCAAGCTCGCGAAATCCTAGTAAATCCAAGATGAAATCCAAGATGAGACTAAGTAAATTCAACTTTTGTGCGATCGGCATTTTCCTGACTTTGGGGATTTTCGTCACTACCAAAGCAGACGGAAGAATTGCACAGTTCAGTTTCAGCAACAAATCCACTCAAAAATTAGCACAAACCCTCCCTCCTCCTCCCCCTGTCGCAAAGCCTGTTACCGAACAAGAAGCGCCACCTATTCGCAGCGAATCCGTACCGGCTCAAATCGCTTTAGCAACTCATTTGCAGACCATCAAAGCTAGAATGTACGGTGCTTACTGGTGTCCTCACTGTCACACGCAACAAGAACTTTTCGGCAAAGAAGCATTTACCGCAATTACTTACATTGAGTGCGATCCCAGAGGCAAAGATGCTCAACCGGATTTGTGCAAAGCTGCCAATATTAAAGCTTATCCCACTTGGGAAATTCGGGGTAAATATTACACGGGCCGGCAATCTTTGGAAAAACTGGCTATTTTATCCGGTTATAAAGGCAGCAGCAATTTTGTGCCACCAGTTCCCTCTCCTTAAAAATATCTAAATTAGTTCGCACTCGCCCACTAAGAAACCGGGTTTTTGAACCGAGATTGACGGGTTTCAGCAATTATTTTGGTTAAAAACCCGGTTTCTCGCCACCGCTGCGTCCTAGACTATAAATGTAAGGTGCTGATGGCGCACCTAAAATTATGATTTTTATGAATCAAACTTCTGAATAATATGAATTGACATGCCAGTGAGCGGGTTATTTAATTGTAATTAGGCGGAGATAGATATGTGCATTTCAGACTAGCAGTTATTCAGGAGACTGAAGCAATGCAGTTACAATTTAGCAATAAACAAATAATCTGGATCAGTTTGCTGTGTTTTTCAGCAATTGCATTTCCCGTAACAAGCCAAGCTATAACAGTACAAGAAGTACCGAATCCCCGTCAAGTAAATAACACTTGGGTAACGGACAAGGCTAACATTCTCAGCGACAGCACCGAAACTCAGCTAAATCAAATGATTTCGGATTTAGAGGCGAAAAACGGCTCAGAAATCGCTGTTGTGACAGTGCCTGATACTAAGCCATCGGCGACACCAAAAGCGTTTGCTACAGAATTATTTAACTTTTGGGGGATTGGCAAAAAAGGTAAAAATAACGGAGTTTTATTGTTGATTTCGTCGGGGGAACGCCGCGTTCAAATTGAAACAGGCTCTGGCATTCAAAGCATTTTGCCGGATGCGAAGGTAGTGGGTATTATTCAAACCGAAATTACGCCCAGATTTAAAAAGCAGGACTTTGACGGGGGCACATTAGCCGGGACAAAGGCGTTAGTGAATGTTTTACAAACTCCTATCGTAAATGCTCAATCTCAACTCACGCTCCCTTTGGCTCCGATCGTACCCTCTCAAGGGGTGAAACCGTCACCAATACCTAGTCAATCGCCAGTTATTAGCAGTAGTACATCCAGAGGTGAAGATTCATCGAATTTAATCTATGGCTTACTTGGGTTGTTATTCATAGCATTCATAGCATTTATACCTTGCTTCATTATCTTCAGGATATTTCGCAACTTATTTTCTCGGATATCTCGTTACCGCCACCGCCGTTATCCGCGCAATTACAGCAGTAACAATCGCAATTACAGCATTAACAGCCACAACTATTACGGTGGGGCTGGCGACTACAGCAGTAACAGCATCGATTACAGTAGCACTAGCGACTACAGCAGTAACAGTAACAGCGATGATTGGGGTGGCTACTACAGCACTAATAGCAGCGACTACAGTATTAGCAACAGCGACTGCGGGGGTAGCTTTGGCGGTGGCGACTCCAGCGGTGGCGGTGCCGGTGGCGACTACAGCATTAGCAGTAGTGAATGCGGGGGTAGCTTTGGCGGTGGCGACTCCAGTGGTGGCGGTGCCGGTGGCGACTACAGCAGCAGTAGCGATTATTGCGGTGGCGCCGACTACAGCAGCAGTAGCAGTAGCAGTAGCGACTACAGCAGTAGCAGTAGCAGTATCGACTACAGCAGCAGTAGCAGTAGCGACTACAGCAGCGACTACAGCAGCAGTAGCAGTAGCGACTACAGCAGTAGCAGTAGCAGTAGCGACTACAGCAGTAGTGGGGGTGGCGGTGGAGATTGGTAATTCGGGAATGGAGACAGAAACCGACTTTTTTTAACAGGAATTAGTCCCCCTCTGCGGGGACAAAAATTTGTATAGTTCCGGTTTCAACCGCCGAGTAATCGAGGGGTAGCTAACTAAAATACTCTTCAACAATTTTCAAAATCCGCGAAGCCGCCAAACCGTCCCCAAAGGGATTAATTGCCATTGCCATTGCGTTGTATGCTTCGGAATTCCTGAGCAATTCTGCCGCTGCTGCTGTAATTATATCAGAATTAGTACCAACCAGTTTAGCAGTACCTGCAGAAATTGCTTCGGGTCTTTCTGTGGTTTCTCGTAAAACTAAAACTGGCTTGCCTAAACTAGGTGCTTCCTCTTGCAAGCCACCGGAATCGGTGAGGATTAAATGACATCTCTGAATCGCTCCTACTAATTCTGCGTAATCTAAAGGTTCAGTTAAAAAGACTCTCGGATGGTCGCCCAAAAGAGCTTGCAAAGGGTCTCTGACTGTGGGATTTCGGTGTAGAGGTAAGAGCAAGGCTGTATCGGGAAATTTATCTAAGATTTGGAGAAATGCGTGAGCAATTCCTGCTAAAGGTTCTCCCCAATTTTCGCGGCGGTGAACTGTTGCTAAGATAGTGCGATATTTGCTCCAATCTAAGTTAGGAATGTTGCAATCGGGTTGGCGTTTGGCGACAGAAAGCAAAGCATCGATTACTGTGTTGCCTGTACGGTGAATTTCTCCTAAAACGCCCGATCGCCCTAAATTCTCTACAGCCAGCGCTGTCGGGGCAAAATGCAGCCGTGTGAGCTGAGATATCAACCGTCGGTTAGCCTCTTCGGGATAAGGATTGAACACGTCGTCTGTCCGCAATCCGGCTTCTACGTGACCTACGGGTATTTTCTGGTAAAATGCAGCCAAAGTAGCGGCAAACGCAGTCGTTGTATCGCCCTGAACTAACACGATTGCGGGCTGCAATTCTTTAAACAAGGCTTCCAAACCCTGCAAACTTCGGGATGTAATATCTGTCAAGGTTTGCTGGTGCTGCATAATTGCTAAATCCCGATCGGCTTTTAGATCGAACATTCGCATTACTTGTTCGACCATTTCTCGGTGCTGACCGGTTAAAATTACTTGGGTGTCAAAGGTGGGAGAACTTTTGAACTGTTGAATTACTGGGGCTAGTTTAATCGCTTCCGGGCGAGTTCCTAAGACGATGCAAACGCGGTGTGTGGGTTCGGGCATGGTAAAATTAGGTGTAAGTTTATTCATATTGCCGTCCAAGTGGGGGCGGGTTTTCGAGATTTTGGGTTTTAGGCAATTATTGTCGGTGAAACCCGCCCTTACAGGATTATTGAGATTAGTAGATTTTTGTTAATTTCTTATGCCCTATCGTTACATTCTATTTTACAAACCCTACGATGTTTTAACTCAATTCACTGACAACTCCAGCGAGACTAAACGCAGCACTCTCAAAGACTATATTCCTATTCCTAATATTTATGCAGTAGGAAGGCTCGATCGCGATAGTGAAGGTTTGTTGCTGCTAACCGATGATGGACCCCTTCAGCACCGCCTCAGTGACCCGAAATTCGCTCATCCCCGCACTTACTGGGTGCAAGTGGAACGAATTCCCGATGCAAGTGCGATCGCAGCTTTGCAGACAGGTGTCACAATTCAAGATTATCGGACTCGATCGGCAAAAGTGCAATTATTGTTAGAAGAACCCCCTTTGCCGCCCCGCGAACCGCCGATTAGATTTCGCAAAAACGTGCCCACAGCTTGGCTGGAAATGACTCTCACAGAAGGCCGCAACCGCCAAGTCCGCAGGATGACCGCAGCAGTAGGGTTTCCGACGCTGCGGTTAGTCAGATGTGCGATCGGGCATTTGCGTCTCGATGGTCTCAAGCCCGGTGAATGGCGCGAACTAACTCAAGCTGATTTGAGATTTGAGATTTGAGAATTACAGTCAACAGTCAACAGTCAACAGTCAACAGTCAACAGTCAACAGTCAACAGTCAACAGTCAACAGTCAACAGTCAACTACTTTCTAGGTGGCAAAATAAAACTCTCGTTTCCATCCTTATCTTTATGCACCTGAGCTCCCAACTTGACAAGAGCTTGTTTTGCCCTTTGACGCACCAACTTATCAGTTGTTTGAGCATAAACTGTGCTCCAAGCAGTAAACCGCACCGGCACGCTATCGGGATCTCGGCGCAAATACTCTGCAGTTGCTCGAAACATCGGCGCCAATTTCTGCCATTCCGGGCTTCCTTCCACCCAATCAGCGGCCATTTCGTGAGAGTGAATTGACTCGGGAATATCCCCTAACAGCAGCAACTCATCTAGACCTTTAGTTCGCCACACTATCCACGATTGCGAATGAAGTTGCGGCGAAACGGCAAGGGCCCTAGTACCACGCTCTATCAAATTAACAGCAGTTTCAGGCTTTCCCTGATAAAAAGAAATAGCTGTGGAAAGAAACAGGTAGATGTCAGCCCACCGCGGGTCGCGCTGGGTAACTATGTCAAAATAATCTTGGCCTAGATTGTAGCCCGTCACCTCTCTGGCTTCGTCGTCGCCAAAATACTGCAAAAATTTGAGAAATGTCCAATCTGCAATTAAATTGTCAAACCCAAAACTAGGGAGATTTTTGAGCATTTTCAGCTGCAGGGCTTCTTGTTGCGCTTCTTGCTGTGCGGCTTGCTTGAAACTGGCAGCAGACATTGCAGAGAGCGGCTTTTGCCCCTGAACGCGAACTGGGGACATTCCGCCCAACTGCCCGCTCGACTGCATGGTAACGACCCCCGCCAGCGCTGCTAGACCGATAGCTCCATTAACGAGCAGGCTCAACCACTTACGCGAAAATTGTTCGATTTTAGCTTCCACGGCACTTTCAAATCCAAGTTTTAAATTAAGTTTATTGAAAGAGAGTAATAATTGGTTGGCGATCGACTATGAATCTCGTTAAACTGTCCAAAGGGATGGTGGAGCCTCCACACAATAGTTTAAGTAGTAGTGTGAGATTTTTTAGCAATATAAAATCTCACATCAAAAATCTAAAATCGAATTGAGCCAAATTCAATGAATCAAGCCCGCAAACGCTTTTCTAAATTACAGGCAGCCCTGTTCAGTGGGGCGATGGCAACAACCGCTTCGATCTCTTTACTCGTTCCCGGGCTGAGTCAATCAGTCCGCGCCGAGCTTCAAGATAGCCCCAAAGCTGTCTTAGACGAAGCTTGGCAAATTGTCAACCGAGAGTATGTTGATGGCAGCTTTAACAAGACTGACTGGCAACTGACCCGCCAAGAACTGTTGAGCAAAAACTATACCTCTCGCGAAGCAGCCTACACCGCTCTCCGCAAAGCCCTAGAGAAATTAAACGACCAGTACACGCGCTTCATGGACCCGAAGCAGTACGAAGCGCTGACGAATCAAACCTCTGGAGAACTGACAGGGGTGGGAATGAGGCTCGAAGAAGACGAGAAAACGAAAGCGATTACCGTAGTCGAGCCAATGGAAAATTCCCCCGCCCTGAAGGCAGGGATTCAAGCGGGCGATAGGATTTTGGTGATAGACGGCAAAACTACCAAAGGTATGACTGTCTCGGATGCGGCTCAGGTAATTCGGGGCGACGAAGGCACGAAAGTCACGCTGCGGATTGCTCGCGAGGGCAAAAGCGACTTTGACATCACTCTGACTAGGTCGAGAATTGAGGTACCAGCGGTTCGCTACAGCCTTAAGAAGGAAGGCGGTCAGAATGTGGGTTACATCCGTTTGCAAGAGTTTAGCTCTCACGCTGGCGATCAAATGCAGGCGGCGATTAAAAAGCTCTCGGATCAGAAAGCTGACGCTTTTGTGTTGGATTTGCGGGGCAATCCCGGCGGGTTGCTGCGAGTGAGTATTGATATCGCTCGGATGTGGATGGATACAGGGGCGATCGTCCGTACAGTCGATCGGGCGGGCGATTCTCAGGAAATGCGGGCAAACCGCACTGCAATCACTAACAAGCCTTTGGTGGTGCTCGTGGACGATAACTCAGCCAGCGCCAGCGAGATTTTGGCCGGTGCTCTGAAGGATAACAAGCGCGCAACTGTGATGGGCGGCCAAACTTTTGGCAAAGCTTTGGTGCAGTCGGTGCATTCTTTGGGTGACGGTTCGGGATTGGCGGTGACGATCGCTCACTACTATACTCCCAACGGTACGGATATCAGCCACAAAGGCGTTACTCCCGATGTTAAAGTCGAAGTCACTAACGAACAAAAGCTGAAATTAGCTAACAAACCGACGTTAGTTGCGACTAAGGACGATCCTTGCTACGCGCAGGCGATCGCACTGTTGAAAACTACCGCTTCGTCGGCGCGTCCCGTTGCTGCTAATGAGGTTGTTGTTCCTAAAAAGTAGTTGAAATTGTCAGTTCTTAACAATTAGCTTTAAGATAAAACCCGCGCCGGCGGGTTTTGTTTTTGTAGTTTTATTTAGCTTCAGGTTGCTAGAAAATGGTTTGTAATAACAGCCAACTATTTAATCCTACTATAATACTAGCGACTAACCAAGCTACCGCTTTCAGCCAAAATGGATTCACAAACTCTCCCATTAAGCGGCGGTTTGAGGTAAACATTACCAAGGGAATTACTGCAAAGGGTAATTGCAAACTGAGAATCACTTGACTGAAAACCAGTAAATTAGTTGTACTACCTTCCCCAAACAAGATAATTGAAATCAAAGCTGGCACAATGGCAACCAGTCGAGTCAGCAAGCGCCGCAACCAAGGCCGCAGTCGAAAATTTAGAAACCCTTCCATCACAATCTGTCCTGCTAGAGTTGCAGTCAAGGTTGAGTTCTGCCCCGAAGCCAATAAAGCAAAGGCAAAAATTGCACTAGCAGAACCCACACCCAGCACAGGAGAAAGCAGTTTGTAAGCATCTTGAATTTCTGCTACTTCTTGATAGCCGGCAAAATGAAAGCTGGCAGCAGACAAAATCAGAATAGCTGAATTAATAAACAAAGCTATTGACAGCGCTACGGTAGAATCAATTGTGCCAAATTTAATTGCTTCCCATTTTTTATCAGAAGCTTCTTCCCAAGAGCGAGTTTGCACGATCGATGAATGCAGGTAGAGATTGTGGGGCATCACAGTTGCCCCTAAAATACCAACCGCAATATAAAGCATTGCCTGATTTTGCAAAATCTCTAGCCTGGGAACATAACCGAGTAAAAGTCTTCCGGTATCTGGTTTCGCAAAAATAATTTCGGCAATAAAACAACAGCCAATAATTGCAATAATGGTAATTACCAAGGCTTCGATATAACGAAAGCCTTTACCTTGTAAAAATAACACCATTATCACATCTAGCGCAGTGATACACACGCCCCAAACTAAGGGAATACCAAATAGCAATTGCAGTCCGATCGCACTTCCAACAAGTTCGGCTAAATCGCAAGCTGAAATAGCAATTTCACAAAGTATCCACAGCAAAAAACTGACTCGCGGACTGAAATAATCTCGACAAGCTTGTGCCAAATCCCGTCCCGTTGCCACTCCTAAGCGCACGCAGAGTGATTGCAGCAAAATTGCCATCAAATTAGATAGCAAAATCACACTTAATAACGCATAGCCAAACTTTGCTCCCCCCGCTAAGTCAGTCGCCCAGTTTCCGGGGTCCATGTAACCCACTGAAACCAAATATCCAGGCCCTGCGTAGGCCAGCATTGTACGCCAGAAACCTTTGCTGTTGGGAACGGGGATGCTGCGGTGGACTTCAGGAAGGCTGGGTCTGTTTTCGGGGTGAGTCATTGGTTTTATCGTTCAAGGCTTTTCATATTCTTTTCATAATATGAGAAGTTTAGCGGAATTTCATCATTCGTATGGATCAAAATCCGGCGGAGTCACCGTATATTTTAAGGTGTGTATATTTTTGAGGTTGAACCGAGGTGCGCGCGATCGACTATGATGAGGTCGATCGGCAAAAATCACCCTTGTCTGCGAATACTCTATTTCAAAACTCTAGTAGCATTAAAAATAGCAGCTAAAGCCACCCCAACATCGGCAAAAACTGCTTCCCACATTGTCGCTAAACCAAAAGCACCCAAACCAATAAATATCGCTTTGACTGACAGGGCAAAAATGATATTTTGCCAGACAATATTGTGAGTTTTTCGGGCAATTTTAATGGCTTCAGCCACCTTTGACGGTGCATCTGACATAATTACAACATCGGCAGTTTCGATCGCCGCATCGGAGCCCAAACCCCCCATTGCTATGCCAACATCAGCTCTTGCAAGCACTGGTGCATCATTAATTCCATCCCCGACAAAAACAATTTTGTCGCCTTTTTTAGATTCGCCGATCAGTTTTTCGATCGCCTCTACTTTTCCTTCGGGTAATAACTCAGCTAAGTAGGAATCTAAACCGAGCTTTTTCGCAACACTATCGGCTACAGCTTGATTATCCCCTGTGAGCATCACGATTCGCTCAACACCCAGTTTCTTGAGGGAGCGAATAGACTGTACTGCGTCTTCCTTAAGCTCGTCAGCAATTAAAATATAGCCAGCGTAGCGGTTGTCTACTGCTAAATGGACGACAGTACCTTCAGCAGTGCAGACATCGTGAGGGATATTTTCTCGGTGCAGCAAACGGTCATTTCCCGCAAGCACAATTTGATTATTTACTGTTGCTCGAATGCCATGTCCCGCTATTTCTTCGTAATCTTTAACATCCGATGAATCTATCTTTCCGCCGTAAGCTTCCATAATAGATTTCGCGACGGGGTGATTTGATTGAGATTCTACTTTAGCAGCTATTTCCATTAAGGCTGTTTGGGAAAAACCATTCTGAGGCACAATTTGTGATACTTTAAACACTCCTTTAGTCAGAGTTCCTGTTTTGTCCAAAACCACTGTCTTGACTGCTGTCAGGCTATCTAGAAAAGTCGAGCCTTTAACCAAAATACCGCCCTTGGCTGCACCGCCAATTCCCCCAAAGTATCCCAGAGGAATGCTAATCACCAATCCGCAAGGGCAGGAAATAACTAACAAGACAAGGGCGCGGTAAACCCATAAAAAGCGATCGGCATTAGTTGCCCCTGAAATCAACAAAGGCGGAATTAAAGCCACTGCTAGCGATGCAAATACTACAAAAGGCGTGTAGTAACTGGCAAATTTGCTGATAAATTTCTCAGTTTCAGCTTTTTTACTTCTGGCATTTTCTACTAATTCCAGAATTCGGGAGATTGAAGATTCGCCGAAGAGTTTGGTAACTTTGACGGTGAGAACTCCTGTCTGGTTAATTGTTCCCGCTAAAACTGTTTCTCCAACTTTCACGGTTCGAGGTACTGATTCTCCAGTTAGTGCAGATGTGTCAATCTGAGAGTTGCCGTCTATAATTTCACCGTCTAAGGGGATTTTTTCTCCTGGTTTGACAAGGATGATATCACCGACTGCTACGGTTTCTGGCGAAACTTTTCTGATGTCGCCGTTGTCCTTGAGGTTGGCATAATCTGGGCGAATTTCTAAAAGCGATTTGATCGATTGACGCGATCGCCCGATCGCAAATTCTTGAAAAAGTTCTCCGATTTTGAAAAACAACATCACCCCGACTGCTTCAGGGAGTTTGTGAATAGCTACAGCCCCGAGTGTTGCTATTGTCATTAAAAAATTTTCATCAAACACTCTGCCTCGCAGAATGTTGCGAGCCGCACTGGTTAAAACATTCCATCCACTTAAAAGATAGGCTGGGATGAAAACCAGATATTCACCTATAGAATAAGGCGTGTTGTGCAACTTTTCTTCAAAAATTAAACCGCCGATAAACAGTACAACAATCGATATCACAGGAATCAATTCTTGCTTGAGGTTAAAATCTCCGTTCCCGTGGTCATGGTCGTGGTCGTGGTCATGGTTATGATTCTCATGGCTGTGTTCGTGGTGTGCGTCGTGACTACAGCAACCGGAATCGCTCGATTTGGCTTTTTGCATAGTTCTTCCTGGGTTTTTCCCAACACTTGATTGTATGAACAGATATTCATATTGTATATTCAAAAATAAAAAATACTAGATTTTGAGTTAAAAATGTAGTATTTTTTAGAAAAATATTGTTAAGTTAAGCTGATACGCAGCTAGATTGTATAATATAAATATAAAATAAGCGATCATTAGTTATAATGTATGCCAGCCAAAA
>NZ_JAUBPR010000233.1:0-3731 GCF_036700845.1 Microcoleus sp. S13_C5 | reverse complement strand
TGGCCAGCAGTTGTTGTTTGGGGCTTTTTGTTCTAACTTCAACTTCAGTTCAGGGGCGACGGAACGCTATCGCTGCCGTCGCAAAGCCTTGAACGTTAGGTGCAATTCTGACAACCCTTATGAATAAAGCAGGACAATATACAATTCGGATATTCTTAGGAGCATTTGTTTGTTATACTTTGTATCTGATTATCTGGTTGTTTATACTTAACAAGACATCGATGAGTGCGGGGTACATTCACCATTCTAAATACGTTTCAGAAGCAAAAAACAAAGGGTCATTTGTCGGACAATATCTACTAAGCAATGCGGACAAGGTTCACATACCCTTTCTTCCGAACAGCATCTTTATAGAGAGAGAACGAATTTACTATCCTAACTACTACTTCTATTTTGGCAAAACCGAAAAGGGAAGTCGGTTTACTGTAGACTTAGACTCATTTGACAGACTAAAAACCATCGAAGAGTATTTCATTAGTAGCCCACAGTCGACACAACCTACAGAGACAACGAACATTTCAGCAAAACCTCTTTACTTCTTTTATGACACGGCTCTTCCAGAATTACAATTCTTGCTTTATCATAAAAATCAGACACAAGCAATTGATACGATTGTCTATAGACGGGAAAATGGAAATTAACTGCACCTAACAGTGCATTTGCAATAGCATGGCTGGACGTTAGAGTAATAGACTGCAAATCATTTTTCAGCTTTAGTTTCAGCAGACATTGGCTGTTGGTCATTAGTTCTTAACTTCAGCATCAGTTTTTCAATTTAGCATTTGTACCGGCTGACTGTTCGCTATTGCCATGCCATCGCAAATGCTTTAACGTTGCTTGCAATACAAAATGACTGCATTCTTCAAAAAATATAAGTGGACAATTCTCTATTGGACGGTCCTGTTGTTTTTGGGGTTATACTTTGCTCCAAAGCAGAACAAGTATTATCTTGACCAAGACATTAAAGAGTTTAGGACACATTATTTAATCCCAAATCTCGTTTGGACTTTTGGGCTCTTGGCAGTTGGACTTTTTGTTTTCTGGATAATCAAGACAAAATCTATTAAACGGTCGACACTTTGGTTTCTATCAACCGCTTTGGCATTTGCTTTTATCATCTTTCTTTTTCAAAACATCTTTTTAGGGGTGACACTATTCGCCAACAGACAAGTAACAAAAGGAAAGGTTACTAAAACATTTCAAGCAGCTTTTATGGCAGGTGTTGCCCAGACCAAAAGTAATTTTCATCTCTATGATCCATTGACAGGACAAATTATTATCGACAGAAAATTAGTCAATGAACTTTATCGACCACAGCTACATAAAAACGACAAAGTTGTTCTGCCAATGCGAATAGGACTTTTTGGAGTGGCGTATAGTGACCATTCACTTGACGACAATTATTGACTGACGACAGTACTGCAAGCAACATCGGCTTGCTGCTATGCTGGCTGACATTACGCAGCATCAACTTTTGTTCGCTTATCAGCAGTTGTTCCAGCCGACATTACGCTATTGAGCAAAAAGAATATATTTTGTACTTTGGCTTTTCCATTGGCTTTGGTTGCCAGGCTGACAATTATAAATACCAGCACAGCAGCAAGCCGTCAACGTTGCCTGCAAGCTTAAAGTGACACAACCCGAAATTTTAAAGATGGACTATAAGTTAGAAAAGCAAGTATGGACAGACGCAGATTTTGAGCAAATGGGTTGGCACGACTGCAACGTTTACAAAATCCGTTTGACGGACGATTTAGAACTTGACATTGACTACATTCTTCAATGGAACAAGCCAGACCTTGAAGGACTACCATTTACATTTTGGGTTGCACCGGCAACACTCGTATTTAAATCGGTGCAACAACTGACATTTGATTTTGACATTGGCTTTGAGAATGCTTTTGAAATTGAGGACATAGAAAAAGAAGAAGGAGGTCAATGGACAATTATCACAGGACAAGGCGACATTCAGTTTAGGGCAGAAGGTTACGAGCAATATATAAGACAAGAGCCTTTCTTTGAGTTTGGGCAGGCAATTTCTTTCATTAATCGCAATGGTCATTCACTTGATCGAACGACCAATCAAGCAAATCCAAACAGAACGAGAGAAGACGTTGTTCAGCAGCGACTAAAAGATGTTGAAGATTATGAGAATGTCAAAAAAAGGCATCTCAAAAAGCAAGAGTTAGAACAACTTTTAAAAGCAAAAGAAAGCAATGAGATTGACACCAAACAATACTTGTTGAAGAAAAAGGAAATTAGCGACCAGCTTTTCTCTTATGACTACTTTCTCAAAGGGACAAAGTTTGAGAGTTGGTAATATGCTTACAACAAACGCCAGCAGGCAACATGGTATTGCCAAAATCGGGGCTGACATTATAAAACATCAACAATTAGTTCACTAATCGCCTTTAGTTCCAGCTTGACCAGTTACGCTCGGCATTTTGAGTTTTTAATCTTTGGTATTTCTATTTAACTTTAGTTGCCAGGCTGGACGTTATAAAATATCCCGCCTTCGGCAATACCCTAACGTTATGTGGCATTTTAAACAAACATCATTCTAACTATGGGAGCTTGGGGGACAGGAATACTTCAGAACGACACAACTGCTGACATTTGGGTAGAGTTTAAAGAACTGTATAACAAGGGACTTTCCCTTAAAGAAATCAGACTTAAACTTGAAAAGGAATACAAGCCACAAAGTGATACAGAATATTATGGAGAAATTTGGACAGGAATTGCGTATGGACAATGGATGTGTGGCGACGTTGAAGATTATACTTTCAAGAAACTGAATGACGCTACTAAATTAAAATGGCTGACACTTTGGGCAGACGATAAAAAGCTTCTTGAAAAAAGAATTAACGCAATTTCTAATTTCAAACAAAAAATTCAAACGCCAAGACCAAATCCACTAAAAAGAAAAAAAATTGTTGAGAGACCGATAATTTATAAAAGGGGCGACGTTATAGCATTGAAAATTGACGACTATAATTCTTTAACAGGAATTGTCGTTGAAACCAATGAGCATCCCAACTATTTAGAGAACACCATAATACTAACTGACCTTGTATTTACTGACACACCCACAGAAAATCAAATCTTAAGTTCTAATGTATTATACCTTGACATTGGCGGTGAATATCGTTATCATCGTGGCTTTTTCAGAGCATTGTTTACGACAAAGAATATGGCAAGAAAAGCCAAGCAGACTACAAAAATTGGTGAATTACAAATAAAAGATTGTCTTTCGGTCGGAAATGGATTAAAAATTGGAGACTGGAACAAAATAGGAGCTTTATATTTTGAGCAAATCGAGTTTTTAAAAACAAATAAATCCGACAAACCTTTTAATGTTTCACTTAAAGACCTAATAAATCCCAATCAAAAATTACAAGACAAACTCATTGATTGGGACAAAAAGCTATTTCAAGAAAAATTGGAAAGCAGACGACAAAACGCCACATAACATTGGTATTGCCAATAGTGGGGCTTGACATTGAAACAATCAGCAGCGGTAATTCTGCTGTACTGCGGTTCGGGGCTCGACGAATAAAGCCCAGCTTTAGTTCTTATTATTAAACTTTATCAAAAAGCCAGGCAGCAGTTCCGGGCGGACGAATATAAAATTCCCCACCATCGGCAATACCTGAACGTTGCATGTAACTTTTGACACAACGCATTTGCTGCGGATCTCTCCTTATCGACGAAACGCAGCAGCATTTGTTCAA
>NZ_JAUBPR010000051.1:0-43220 GCF_036700845.1 Microcoleus sp. S13_C5 | reverse complement strand
TTCCATGTCACTTAATTTATCAGATTTTCTCCGCTTTTTGGGCTATTTCTCTTCTACCCCCCCCTGAACGGTTACGGCAAAACTATAGTTTTCCCGAGATTATTACCCAATTTTTCTTGTGAGAATTTTTGAATATGTCAATGCAGATGCGCGGCCGGAATGTCCCCATTCAATCCAGAGTCAATTGCATATCCTCGCAGGACGCTTAATGATACAAAGACTGCGAAGTTTATCCTACTCTGCCATCGATTCCGCCTTCGAGACAGCTTTAGCGGCGCGTAACTTTGCTCGATTCTTGAGAAACTGTAAAACTAAAGGCTAGACAATCAACCTGATTTCGTTCTGGCTGCAATCTCCAGAAATTACAATTGAACGGGTGCAACTCAGAGTTGAAAGTGGCGGACATTCTATTCCCGAAATCGACATAATTTTTCTCATATTGCTTTTGAGATAAATCGACCCTTGTTTTTTCAAATAAGCCCGTGAAGCGCAGCTATCCCCTAGGACATCGCCCAACCTCAGACCGAAGTCATCAAATAACCAATAACCACTAACAAATAAAAGAACTAATGTCAAGAGTGTTTTTTCGGAAATATTGAAACTTACATAAAAATTGCTACTGACATTTGCGAATTATAGCACTTTGTTCAAAGTATTTGACAATGCTAAGTTAATTAAAGATTTTATAAAAGTGACGCATAAGTCTTTACATTGTCGATCGCAATTTTGTTATTCTATTAGAAAGTTTCATTCGAGCGACTGAATTTTTGTACTCCAGTCCTACCCCTAAACAGAACGGCAGTTTCCACAATGAGAATTTTAGTCACAGGCGGTGCGGGTTTCCTCGGTTCCCACCTAATCGATCGCTTAATGGCCCAAGGACACGAGGTAGTCTGCCTGGATAACTTTTACACCGGGACTAAACGCAATATCCTCAAATGGCTGGACAACCCGTATTTTGAGTTGATCCGCCACGACATCACGGAACCGATTCGGTTAGAGGTAGATCAGATTTACCATCTGGCTTGTCCCGCTTCCCCTCTACACTATCAGTACAACCCTGTCAAGACAATTAAAACAAATGTCATCGGCACGATGAATATGTTGGGATTGGCCAAACGGGTAAAAGCAAGATTCTTTCTCGCTTCCACTTCCGAAGTGTACGGAGATCCTGACGTACATCCACAAACAGAAGATTATCGTGGCAACGTTAATTGTATCGGAATTCGCAGTTGCTATGACGAAGGGAAGCGAGTAGCTGAAACCTTATCTTTTGATTACCATCGGCAAAATGGGGTAGACATTCGAGTTGTACGAATCTTCAATACCTACGGCCCCCGGATGTTGGAAAATGACGGCAGAGTAGTGAGCAATTTTATTGCTCAAGCTTTGCGAAACCAACCGCTGACTGTATACGGCGACGGTTCCCAAACACGTAGTTTTTGCTACGTTTCTGATTTGGTGGAAGGATTTATTCGTTTGATGAATAGCGACCAAATCGGGCCGATGAATTTGGGAAATCCCGGCGAATACACTATATTGGAACTGGCACAAAAAATTCAAAACACAATTAATCCAGGGGCAGAAATTATCTTTAAACCGCTGCCGGAAGACGATCCAAAACAGAGACAACCGGATATTACTCGTGCTAAAACTTGGTTGGGGTGGGAGCCAACTGTGCCGCTGGATAAAGGTTTAGAGTTGACTGTAAAGGATTTTCGCGATCGCATCGAGGGAAACCAAAAGTAGAGAGGGCCGATGGGTAGGGGCAAACCCCCCCCTGGTTGGCCCAGAGATGGGTAGGGGCAAACCCCCCGTGGCTGCCTTCTAGGGGTAGGCACGGGGGCGCTACTCCTACAAGATATTTTTCCTTCTTCCTTCTTCCTTCGTTTTCATCTGATTTATTTACTAGCTTTGAGGAGATTTCTATGCACGTTTGCGTCATCGGTACAGGATACGTTGGCTTAGTCACCGGCACTTGCTTGGCCCACATCGGCCACCACGTCATTTGCGTAGACAACAACGAAGAAAAAGTTAAATTAATGAAGTCTGGACATTCGCCAATTTTTGAGCCGGGACTGTCTGAATTAATGTCTTCTGCATCTGAATCTGGCAATCTAGAATTTACTTCGGATTTGGCCGCCGGAGTGGCTCACGGGGACATTTTATTCATTGCCGTGGGGACGCCTCCTTTGCCTACTGGGGAAAGCGATACTCGCTACGTGGAAGCGGTTGCTCGCGGAATTGGAACTCACCTCGACGGCGATTACAAAGTAATCGTAAACAAATCGACAGTGCCCATCGGTTCGGGGGATTGGGTGCGAAGAATTGTACTAGACGGTTTAGCAGAACGTCAAAAACCTCAAAGCGGTGAGGGTGTTACTGGTGAGGAAGTAGCAGCAAAAAAAGGTGTTCAATTTGATGTGGTTAGCAACCCGGAATTTTTGCGCGAGGGCTGTGCTGTTTTCGATACTTTTAATCCCGATCGCATTGTTCTCGGCAGCAACTCTCGGCGGGCTATGGATATGATGCTACAGTTATACCGGCCGATTGTCGATCGCAAGTTCGCAGAAAATCCGTCTTTGCCAGAGGTTCCTGTGGTGATGACTGATATCAGTTCAGCGGAGATGATTAAGTACGCAGCTAATGCTTTTTTGGCTACGAAGATTAGCTTTATTAATGAAGTTGCTAATATTTGCGATCGCGTCGGTGCAGATGTTAGTCAAGTTGCCCGAGGTATCGGTTTAGATTCACGAATTGGCAACAAGTTTCTGCAAGCTGGCATCGGTTGGGGCGGTTCTTGTTTCCCCAAAGATGTCTCAGCTTTAGTTCACACTGCTGACGATTACGGCTACGAGGCGCATTTGCTGAAAGCGGCGGTGGAAGTTAACGAACGCCAGCGGTTGATTGCTATTGAAAAGTTGCAACAAGTTTTAAAGATTCTCAAAGGTAAAACAGTCGGACTTTTGGGTTTAACTTTCAAGCCGGATACTGACGATTTGCGGGATGCTCCGGCGCTGAATTTAATCGAGAATTTGAATCGGTTGGGAGCGAAAGTTAAAGCTTACGATCCGATTGTTTCTCAAACTGGGATGCGTCACGGTTTGTCGGGAGTTTTGGTAGAAACTGACCCGGAAAGGTTGGCAGACGGTTGCGATGCTTTGGTATTGGTGACTGACTGGGAACAGTTTCGCAATTTAGATTACGATAAAATGGCGAAGTTGATGAATCATCCGGTGATGATTGATGGCCGCAATTTCTTAGACAAGAAGGCTTTAGAAGCGGCTGGTTTCCAATATGTGGGGATTGGAAGGTAAAGAAGAGTTTTGAGTAGAACCTCTATCCCGTAGGGTGCGCCGAAGCGCACCTTACAAACGAGCATTTCTAAGCAGTACGATGCGCCGAACAACACCTTACATTTGCTGGCTACCAACAATTGCGGGTTGAGTCGCCCCGCGTGCTTTAAAAATTTTCCATCAACGTTTTTTCTTGAGCGTAAACATCTCGTAGCTGTTGCAGCGCTGAGGCAGAAATTACCGATTTAACTGTAGCTACTAATTTACCCCACTCAAGCAAGCTGTCAACTGAAACAGCCGTTTTGAAGTTGTACGTATAGAATTTAGTCCAAAATTCTGGTGCTTGTGTCCGTTTCCAGCGTTTGTACCATGTGACAAAATCTTGAGCACAGGGCGGTTTTACTTCTAAGATTGGGGGGAAATCGGCGTAACTGACAAATCGACTGAGGCCTTTGGCATGAACGTACACCACGTTGTGGCAGCATTCGATCCGGTATATCTGTTCGGGTGATATGTTGAACAGGAGTGCTACTGTTTCTTCGGTGACAAATCTCGATCGCGGATTGACGATCGACGATTTGTGAATAATTTTTGATGCGCCGATCGCTGACGATCTTAGCTGATTTTCTGATATCATTGTAGTTGCATCTGGTGGTAGTAGGTAAATCTATCTCTGCTAAGTGCGATCGACAGAAATTATCTGTCGGGATTAATTTTAACTGGCGATCGTCTTTAGTTGGCAGACCGGGGGCGATCGCTTTTTGATATATTATACTAAATCCAAAATTTTGTAAATAGTGAATATGAGCAAAGGCTTAGTCAGATTGCGGGTTCGAGAGTTGGCTGCCGAGAAGGGATGGACGCTCAAAGAGGTTGCGGAGCGATCGGGCGTGGGCTACAGTACGATTAGCAATTATGCCCGTTCTCAGGGTATGGCAATGGTTGACTTTGCAGCAGTCCACAAGTTGGCTCGAACTTTTGATGTGATGATTGAGGATTTCGTGGTAATTCTCGAAAAATAGTTGAAGGTTTTGCTTAAATTCAATGTTTGAGCGATCGACCAAAAGCAGATGCGAACAAATAGTTTAACCTGCGATACTAATTCACAGATGCGATCAACAGAGCCTCCCAAAGACTCCCCCAAACCATGCCCAAGCCAAAAAAGACCCCCGCCAAAACCTACACTGAAATCAACCTCAGCGACCCCCAATACTACTTCAACCGAGAACAAAGCTGGCTAGAATTCAACAACCGCGTGCTCCACGAAGCCCTCGACCCCCGCACGCCCCTCCTAGAAAGACTCAAATTTCTCGCTATTTTTAGCTCCAACCTAGACGAATATTTTATGGTGCGCGTGGGCGCCCTCAAACAACAAGTACACGCAAAAGTCAGCAAATTAACCTCCGACGGCAGCACGCCTCAACAACAGCTAGATGCCCTTAACAAGCGGCTTTTGCCGATGGTTTCTCAACAACACGCCTACTTTGAGCAAACCCTGCGGCCGAAACTAGCAGCAAGCGAAATCTACATTCTCGACTACATTGACCTCAATCAAGAACAGCGCAATTACTTGCACCGCTACTTCAAAGAACAAGTATTTCCCGTACTCACTCCCCTCGCAGTTGACCCCAGTCACCCATTCCCCTACCTTTCCAATCTCAGCCTCAATTTAGCAGTAGTAGTCAGGGACCCCGACACGCGGGAAGAATTATTTGCCCGCGTCAAAGTACCGCAGGTTTTGCCGAGGTTTTTGCCGCTGCCGGGGGATTTGCAGTGGCAGCAGAGGGGCAAATCTCCAGTTTGGACTGGCGTGCCCCTAGAACAGGTGATTGCCCACAATTTAGAAACTTTGTTTCCGGGGATGGACGTAGAGGAATATCACCCGTTCCGCATTACTCGCAATTCCGATTTGACAGTGGAGGAAGATGAGGCGGAGGATTTGCTGCTGGCAATAGAACAGGAACTCCGCAAGCGCCGGTTTGGAGGTTCTGCGGTGCGGATGGAAATTCAAGCGATTATGCCGCCTGCGCTGCGAGATATGCTGATGGAGGAGCTGGATCTCGGTGAGCAAGATGTTTACGTCGTAGAGGGGCTGCTAGGCCTCAAGGATTTGATGTCTTTTGTGGGGCTGCCAGTGCCGGAACTGAAAGACCCGCCTTGGACTCCGGTTGTGCCTCCCCGTTTGCGGAACTCGGAATCACCAATGATTTTAGGCAAATCGATGTTGGATGCTGAGGATGGTCAGGATATTTTCACCGCCATCCGGCAGGGGGATTTGATGCTGCACCATCCTTATCACTCGTTTGCGGCGACGGTACAGCGGTTTATTACTGAGGCGGCGCACGATCGCTCCGTCTTAGCGATTAAGATGACTTTATACCGCACTTCAGGAGATTCGCCGATCGTCAGCGCCTTAATTCAAGCAGCGGAAAACGGCAAGCAGGTAGCCGTTTTAGTAGAGCTCAAAGCTAGGTTTGACGAAGAAAATAATATTAATTGGGCTCGCAAGTTAGAACAAGCGGGAGTCCACGTAGTTTACGGTTTGGTGGGACTCAAAACCCACACCAAAATTGTGATGGTAGTGCGTCGTGAGGACGGGTACATCCGCCGCTATGTCCACATCGGCACTGGCAATTACAATCCCAAAACAGCCGGACTGTATACAGATGTGGGTTTGTTGAGTTGTCGCGAGGATTTGGGATCGGATTTGACGGATTTGTTTAATTATTTGACTGGTTATTCGCGGCAGGTATCTTATCGCAAATTATTGGTGGCACCGGTCAATATGCGCGATCGATTTTTAGCTTTAATCCGCCGCGAGGCAGAATTCTGCCGCTTGCACACCGAAAACGGCATCGGTAGCTGTGGTCGCATTGTCGCTAAAATGAACGCTTTAGTTGACCCTCAAATCATTGTTGCTTTGTACGAAGCTTCGCAAGCGGGAGTTAAAATTGATTTGATTATTCGGGGGATTTGCTGTTTGCGCCCCGGCGTTGAGGGTGTTAGCGAAAATATCCGAGTTATCAGTATTATCGGCCGCTTTTTAGAGCATTCTCGGATGTTTTATTTTTTCAACGGTGGCGACGAAGAGGTGTATATTGGTTCTGCTGACTGGATGCAGCGCAATCTCACAAGACGGGTTGAGGCGATCGTTCAGGTGGAAGACCCGACAATTGCCAAGGAATTACAAGAAATTTTGGGGGTAATGCTGGCTGACAACCGCCAAGCTTGGGATTTGCAGCCGGGAGGACACTACTCTCAACGACGACCACCTGCTAATTGCCCGGAAGTGAGTTCTCAGCAAATTTTGATGGATATGGTAATGAATTAGTCATTAGTCAGTTGTCAGTTGTCAGTTGTCAAATTTGCAGTTAGGAGTGGTCTGTTCTTGTTAGCTATTAAGCTGTACTGTCTTTAATTTTTACTTTTTGGGCTGGATATTCGGCCCACCCTACAAGATTTTTACTAACATAACTATCCAAATTAAATGCGCGACAACTAATGACCACTGACAACTAATGACTAATGACTATTGACTACTTAACTGTTAAAAGTCCGCTTGAATTCTTCTAAGAGATCATCAATTTCTTCGATCGCCTGACTCACATCTATTCTCAGGGCTCCCAAGTCCGATCGATCTAACAGCCGCACGAGGGATTCCCGCTTGCTCTCGATCTGTGCTACGCGCTCTTTGATTGTTTGTGCATCCATGGTTTTTTGCCTTTGCTACTATTAACAAAAATATTTGACATTCCCCCCTGCGAACAGACGGAGATTCTTAATTCACCGACATACCTTTTTGGGCAAATCCTTCACTGTTTTTATATGGGAAGTGATGAACCTGCTCAGGGTTTTTGAGTCTGTGTTATAGTTTGATTGTACATCAAAACCTCAGCCAAACTCCAGCCACATTTTAGCGTAAAAAAGGCGGACGTTTGGTATCTGCGGGTTTATTTTTCATCATTCCAGCTAAAAATCGCTTCAGGGCTTTCTCACGGTTTTTCATAAAAGCAGCCCAAAATCCCGGTTGATATTCATCCATCGTCTTGGCTAGGGCCCAGACATCGATCGCTAAGATATTATAAAGCCTTTCATCTTCACGTTTGAGCGAGTTAATCTGCTCCAGAACCGCCTTGTTTGCTCCAGCAGTTTGTTTGTCTTCGTCTTTAATCATGTCCGAAAAATGGTTGAAAGGGCAAGAGTGTCGATCGCGATCGCCACTCTGTATACTTTGATGATACTGCCGATCTCGATTGCCTTCTGGAACCAACGCCGCGCAATTAACACGGATATTTACCGATGGCGCGCCCGGGCGAGTCCGGCTGGATAAGCTTCTGAAGCTAGAGACAAGACTGTGGATGCACACCGCTCCCGCGCTCATAGATGCTAGCAGTTTTTGCAGGTCTTTTGGCAAAAAAACTAAATTTATTCAAGACTTTTTGACAGATAATAATTAAAGTATATTATTTCTGTCGGACTACTTACCTCACTAATATGTTACGCAAAATTTCTTTAGCAAACCTAGCCTTAGTTGTTGGCGGTATTATAGCAGCAGTCGGGTTTGGAGCCTACTTCACAGACAGACCTACCCTGAACCTAGCCGGTTTTTTTTATGGAATTCCGCTGTTGCTGGGAGGTTTGGCTCTGAAAGCCGCCGAACTCGAACCAGTGGAGTTCACCGAACCTACCTCTGCTGAAGTTCTCCTCCTGCGAGAAAGTCAGGCGACAGATACTCAAAACCAAGTCCGCAAAGATGTCACCCGATTTCGCTACGGCCAACCCGCGCACTTAGATGATGCTTTGGAGCGCTTGGGCTTGGCCCCGACAGACGAGGAACGGCCCCTCCTGCAAGGGTTGCGGGAAGTTGATGTTGACGGTGCTTATGGGTTAATTTTAGAGTTTTATTCGCCACTACTGCCGATCGACTTATGGGAAGAAAAGCAAGAAAAAATAGCTACTTTTTTTGGGCCTGGTTTGCGCGCACAAGTGACTCAAAAGGCTGGTGACAAAATTGAATTGGCTCTAATTAAAAATACTCAAGCTTAAAGTATTCTGAAGTTTTGAGTTCGTAAATTTTGAAGTTGCCAATTAATAATTAATCCTGCATCAGCCCAGATACTGATTTTAGCGGCAGCTTCAAACCTGTCGCTATCAACAAAAACTAAATCCGCAATTGAGCGATCGCCCCAATTGGATTTTCCTTAATTACAATAGTGGTTGAGAACCGATCGGCAATCTTACATCAGGAGAAGCACAAATGGTTTCGTCCCAAAGCAGGATAGGTATTATCGGCGCAGGAACATCAGGATCTTACCTGGCAATTCTCCTGATTCAACAAGGGTTTCAAGTTGACTTGTTTGAAAAAGCACCCCATCCACGCACCGATGGCTGTGGTATCCTGATCGTGCAAGCAGGTATGGAAGCGCTGCATAAAGGAAACCCTGAAATTAGCCAGAAAATTATTAACTCAGGCGATCCGGTTAAATTATTCGAGTTTCGCAACCTCCGTGGCGGTGTCATCAATTCTGAACCCGTCACCTATCAGGAAAATGAACTCCCAGGAATGCTGGTACACCGCAAAGCTATTCTAGAAGCACTCCTCGACGAGTTACCCACTGAGTGTATTCATTTTAATGCGGAATTAGCATCGATCGCCCAAACCGACCACAGTGCGATCGCCCACTTCAAAGATGGCCGTAAATGGGAAGGCGATCTTTTAATTGGTGCCGATGGAATCGTCTCAAAAGTTCGTCAATATATAGTTCCAGGCGTTGAACTCTTCTATTTAGGCGATATCGTCTGGCGAGGAATTGTCGAAGATCAAAGCTTCTGTCCAGAAGGAAACTTTTTTGTTTATGTACGCGGTAGGGGAATTTATGCCAACTTCTTTCACATAGGCGGAAGTCGCACTCATTGGGGTTTCTTTATTGAAAAAGACCGCACAGAGTCTGAAATCGGGAAACTACAACCTAATAATATTACCATTCCTCCCCAAGAACTAGCAAAACTCCCAGAGGATGCGCGAAAAGTGATTGAATCAACCCCTGTGGAAAATATTGTCTGTCGTTTTTCCTATGACATTGACCCCCTACCAAAAATCTATGATGGTCGTGTTATCTTAATTGGAGATGCGGCCCACGCCAAAAGTTCCACACGTGCTAGAGGAATGACTTCCGGTTGGGAAGATGGTTTGTGTTTAGCACAACATCTCAGAGATAGTGCTAATATTGCTGAAGCGCTGGAAAATTTTCAAGCCGAAAGATTACCTATTGTGCACGAATATCAACGCACTAGCCGTGAAATGAGTTTGAAAATAGGCCGTCGTTAGCCCAATTAACAATCATCAATATACCGAGATACCAGACTTGGTGAAGAAATCGGATATGTCAGAAAAAAGCATTTTACTCGATCGCGTTTTGTAAAAAAACAGGAGGCCAATCAATGAGTAACGATTTTGTGATTGATCGAGATACCCTCAGCCCTCTCCACCCTCCGGATTTAGAGAAAGTTCCTGAAATTTTCACCCGTCATCTTGGCACTTGGAAAGGCAAATTCATTAAGACTGATACTCGCGGACATTTTTCTCGCAGCTTTTTGGGTAGTTTTACCATCTGGATTGAAGGAAGTCACTACCGACAAGTCAATAATTATGAATACTCAGATGGTTCTAGCCTCCAGTTAAATTTTGAAGGTGAATTTGAAAATCGGATACTGAAATTGTATTCTACCAGTTACTCCGATTTTTCGGCACTAGTGTGGGATGCAGGACAGGAAGTTATTTGTTTTCGTGCCAATAAAACTCAAGATAACGCACTGATTACTTTTGTAGAAACAATGACATTACTAAGCGAAAATCAGCGAGTTCGTAGCACTCAAGTCTTTAACAATGGGATTTTTGATGGTATTTCCTTTATTGAGGAAATGCGTTTGTAGTCGAAGCAACAACTGCATCTTTTTCTTTCTCTTCCTTCCCGTTCTTAGCGCCTTCGCGGTTCAGTGAATCCTACTCCCTAAGCGAGCGTACTTAAAAAAACAGGTTAATCAGCATTAACAAACAAGCGAGAACGAGTAATAAAACGCTTTCCATCCGGCCCTTCCAGGGAAAAATCGCTGCCTCCTGGTCCCGATGCCACGTCTATAATTAACTGCGTGTGCTGCCAATATTTGTATTGCTGCGCTGCAATATAAAAGGGACAACCGCCTATTTCGCCCAGCAATACGTCACCATCACCGATTATCAATTCGCCATCGGGAAAGCACATGGGAGAACTACCGTCGCAGCAGCCGCCGGATTGGTGAAACATCAATTCTCCGTGCTGAGCTTTGAGATGGCTAATTAATTTTAAAGCAGCTTCTGTTGCGGTGACTTTTGCGATCGTTTCCATTGCAGTCTCTTTGTGTAGCAATTTTATTTCGTTTTTGAATGAGATTTTTTTTAAAGGAACCGCAGAGGGCGCAGAGAAGGAGAGGAAAGAGAGAAAGAAGGAGTTCACGAATCATTGAAGTTTGTCCTTCTTCCTTTTTCCTTACCAATGACTAAAACCTTAGAAAAAGCCTAAAGCTTTGGGGCTGTAACTTACCAACAAATTCTTAGTTTGCTGGTAGTGATCTAACATCATTTTGTGATTTTCGCGACCAATACCAGATGATTTGTAGCCGCCGAATGCTGCGTGGGCGGGATACAAATGATAGCAGTTTGTCCACACGCGGCCTGCTTGAACGGCGCGGCCCATGCGGTAGGCCGTGTTGATGTCGCGAGTCCAAACTCCTGCACCTAAACCGTATAGGGTATCGTTGGCAATTTCTAATGCTTCGGCTTCGTCTTTGAAGGTGGTGACTGCTAATACTGGGCCGAAGATTTCTTCTTGGAAAATTCGCATTTGGTTGTTTCCTTTGAAGACTGTTGGCTGGAAATAATACCCGTCTTGCAAGTCGCCGGATAAGATGTTTCTTTCGCCACCAATCAGGCATTCTGCGCCTTCGGCGTGACCGATTTTGACGTATTCGGCGATTTTTTCCATCTGGTTGATGGAGACTTGCGCGCCGAGGGCGGTTGTCGGATCTAAGGGGTTGTCTTGTTTGATTTGGCGGATGCGATCGATCGCCCTTTCCATGAATCGATCGTAGATTGACTCCTGAATTAAGGCGCGGGAGGGACAGGTACACACTTCGCCTTGGTTGAAGGCGAACATCACAAATCCTTCGACTGCTTTGTCGAGGAATTCGTCGTCTTGGGCGCAGACATCTTCAAAGAAAATGTTGGGGGATTTGCCACCTAATTCTAGGGTGACGGGGATGACATTTTGGGAGGCGTATTGCATGATTAGCCTGCCGGTGGTGGTTTCGCCGGTGAAGGCGACTTTGGCAATCCGGGGACTGGTGGCGAGGGTTTTGCCGATTTCGGCGCCTGGCCCGTTAATGACGTTGATTACGCCGTCTGGTACTAAGTCGGCGATGATTTCCATCAGTACCAAGATTGAGGCGGGGGTGGGGCCTGCTGGTTTGAGGACGACGCAGTTTCCGGCGGCGAGGGCTGGGGCGAGTTTCCAGGCGGCCATTAATATCGGGAAGTTCCAGGGGATGATTTGTCCGATGACGCCTAGGGGTTCGTGGAAGTGGTAGGCGACGGTGGTTCCGTCGAGTTCGCCGATCGACCCTTCTTGAGCTCGGATGCAGCTTGCGAAGTAGCGGAAATGGTCGATCGCCAGTGGTATGTCTGCGAGGCGGGTTTCGCGAATTGGTTTACCGTTGTCCCAGGTTTCGGCGATGGCGAGGCGATCGAGGTTTTCTTCGATGCGATCGGCAATTTTGTGTAAAACCCGCGCCCTCTCGGCTGGGGAAGTCTTACCCCACTTGTCTTTCGCAGCGTGGGCGGCATCAAGTGCCAATTCTACATCTTCGGCGGTCGATCGGGGGATTTGACAAATTGATTTTCCTGTAATTGGAGACAGGTTTTCCGAGTATTTCCCTTTCACCGGTGGCACCCACTTGCCACCGATAAAGTTGTCGTAGCGAGTTTGAAAAATCGACTGACTGCCGGATTGAACAGGTGCTGCTACTACCATTTTATTACCTGATTAAAATTTGTTTTCGCGGAGGCTTGAAATCTCTTGAGCATCAACTATCGTCTATTTTCCGCAACTTCGGTCAGTTCATATACAAAATTTTACATTTGTTAAATATTTGGCAGTCACTGTATGGGCGGGTTCACCCACAATCTCAGGCTAAAACCAACAATCTCAAAAACCCGCTCCCACCCAACGGTAAATACTATTAATTAACTGTGATGCAGCGGAAGTTATATCCGAAATTTAGTACCTTTACCAGGTAGCAAAAAACACTTTAACTCTCCTTTTTGCTGCTCTACAATTATCCGATAGCTGAGAGTAATTATTGACGAAATGGCTGGTTATGCCAACCAACAAGGGAGCAGAACGTGGCGCTGTGAGATATTTGCTAATTGCCATGTCGTTATCAGCCACCTCAAGATAAATCTCCTGAGTATCGACACCTCAGTGCCAATCCAAATCACCGGCTTAAATTTGATTGATTGCAACTATTACAACTCTTGAACCGACTCTTATAAAACATCGCTGGTGTGATTGAGGCTATTCAGAAAAGTTTGATTGATCTGAGCTGCATACCGCTCAATCTGTGGCAAATTGCCGAATTATTTCATCACCTTGATGCCTAGCCATCCCTCGCAAATAATCACGTTTTTTAAATTTGCACCCCGAAAGTCAAACCTTCGCAGCGTTTTATTGCTAAAATTGCAAAAAATAGTAAATAAGTGCATTCATCATTATCCATGTGAAGATATTGAATAATATTTATTAGCACCATAAGCAATAAGGGTTAAAACACTCAATGTCTGATCAAGGGTTTTATCGTCGTTCACTCCCCGATTCTGCTATTGCCTTTTCCTCCATAGAGGGAAAGCAAATATTTCGAGAAGCGTTGGCATTGGGAGGTATGGAAGGGTATTTTGCTCTAGCGGAACAGTTTCATACTCAAGCAGAACCCGCTTTTTGTGGATTGGGTAGTTTAGTTGTTGTTCTTAATGCCTTATCCATCGATCCGGGTCGCATTTGGAAAGGGGTGTGGAGATGGTATGGAGAGGAATTTTTAGACTGTTGCTTACCTCTTTCAGTCATTAAAGAAAACGGTATCACCTTTGATGAGTTTGTCTGTATCGCACGTTGCAACGGTGCTGTTGTAAAACCTAACCGTTACCACCAAAGCAGCTTGGAAAACTTTCGGCAAGCAGTTGAGAAAGTGACTACGGCGTCAGGTGATATTCATCTAGTTGTTTCCTACAGCCGAAAGGTATTGGGACAAACGGGTGATGGTCACTTCTCACCTATTGGTGGTTATCATCCAAAGCGGGATCTAGTTCTTCTACTGGATGTTGCCCGTTTCAAATATCCACCTCACTGGGTTTCTCTGCCTTTGTTATGGCAAGCGTTTGAACCTCTCGATCCCGTCACTAATCAATGTCGAGGTTATATTTTATTGCAGAAGAGTGAAAGGTTGCCAGAAACCTTCTTTCATGTTGCTTGTGATTTACATCAGTGGCGTAGTGTTGCTCCTTACTTTGCAGAAATACTCCCAGACATTCTGAGAAAAGAGCAACCTGATTCAATTGCTTCATTTGTCAGTACCATTCTGCACCATTTGCCTGTTGAGTTCACAAGTATGGTGCATACTTCGTCAGAGACGACAGAGACACTTGAGAAATTACGGGCAGCTATTGAGTTAAATTCACTGTTTGATATTGTTCACCAATGCTTGTCAAGCGATGACTCGGATGCAATGTCTGTTGTAGGGAAGTGGCCGCAACAGCCATTCGTAGCAGAGATAATAACAGCAATATTACTCTCCTGTCCCGAAACGCTCTATGCAAATCTCAAACCCGAGTTACGACTGTGGTTTAGTGAGGTTCGCCACCTTGAGAAACTACTCCCTCCCTTGGATGTAGAGATATCTAGATTGAGAGAACAAATGTCAGCACTCCAGGAGTTTTACACTTTATATTCCAAGGGACATCAGTGCAATATCCCTCAGAGTTAGCACCTACCGCCTTTTGAACTCCCCAAACCTCGATTAACTACAAAAGTGAAAATTCAACAGAAAGATTTAATAATCCGATGCTGGTGCCGGTTGTGGAGGAAGATTCGGCGCAGCGAAATATTAGGGTTGTGACTGAGGAATGGACAACGGAAAAAGTGGAAGTAGTGGTAAAAAAATGTAGCGAAAATCTGGCTTGCTGGCTGTTTTTGCCTAAATCTTATTTGATTGGCTCTTGGCTAAGGTAATCAGCACACATCTGTTTATCCTCTGCTGTTGCTTTCGGATTGGTTCTGAGATAATCACTAATCCAGTTGCAGCCTAATGCCATTAGTTTATCAACATCCCAAATCCATAGTTTGATGGTTTTGTCACGGCTTGCAGAAGCCAAAGTTTTGCCATCGGGACTAAAGGCGACGCTCCAAACCTCATTGCTATGTCCGGTGAGAGTAGCGATGGGTTTTTGGGTTT
Organism: Microcoleus sp. S13_C5; assembly: GCF_036700845.1. Classification (NCBI taxonomy): domain Bacteria; kingdom Bacillati; phylum Cyanobacteriota; class Cyanophyceae; order Oscillatoriales; family Microcoleaceae; genus Microcoleus; species Microcoleus sp. S13_C5. The sequence goes on along the minus strand of NZ_JAUBPR010000051.1, from coordinate 28,386 downwards.
GCAGGTGCCACAATTTGATGGTGTTGTCACGGCTTGCAGAAGCTAAAGTCAAGCCATCGGGACTAAAGGCGACGCTCCAAACCGGATTGCTATGCCCGGTGAGGGTAGCGATAAGTTTTTGGGTTTGCAGGTGCCACAATTTGATGGTGTTGTCACGGCTTGCAGAAGCCAAAGTCAAGCCATCGGAACTAAAGGCGACGCTATAGACCGGATTGCTATGCCCGGTGAAGGTAGCGATGGGTTTTTGGGTGTGCAGGTGCCACAGTTTGATGGTGTTGTCACGGCTTGCAGAAGCCAAAGTTTTGCCATCGGGACTAAAGGCGACGCTCAAAACATAATTGCTATGCCCGGTGAGGGTAGCGATGGGTTCTTGGCTTTCCAGGTGCCACAGTTTGATGGTCTTGTCGCTGCTTGCAGAAGCCAAAGTTTTGCCATCGGGACTAAAGGCGACGCTCAAAACAGAATTGCTATGCCCGGTGAGGGTAGCGATAGGTTTTTGCGTTTGCAGATGCCACAGTTTGATGGTGTGGTCATCGCTTGCAGAAGCCAAAGTTTTGCCATCGGGACTAAAGGCGACGCTATATACCTGATCGCTATGCCCGGTGAGTGTGGTGACCTCTGTTTGGCTTTCCAGGTGCCACAGTTTGAGGGTGTTGTCAAAGCTTGCAGAAGCCAAAGTTTTGCCATCGGGACTAAAGGCGACGCTCAAAACCTCATTGCTATGCCCGGTGAGGGTAGCGACGGGTTTTTGGCTTTCCAGGTGCCACAGTTTGATGGTGTTGTCAAAGCTTGCAGAAGCCAAAGTTTTGCCATCGGGACTAAAGGCGACGCTCAAAACAGAATTGCTGTGCCCGGTGAGGGTAGCGATGGGTTTTTGGCTTTCTAGGTTCCACAGTTTGATGGTGTTGTCACGGCTTGCAGAAGCCAAAGTCTTTCCATCTGGACTAAAGGCGACGCTCAAGACCGAATTGCTATGCCCTCTGAGGGTAGCGATGGGTTTTTGGCTTTCTAGGTTCCACATTTTGAGGGTGTTGTCAGTGCTTGCAGAAGCCAAAGTCTTTCCATCGGGACTAAAGGCGACGCTATAGACCGAATTGCTATGCCCTCTGAGGATAGCGATGGGTTTTTGGCTTTCTAGGTTCCACAGTTTGAGGGTGTGGTCACTGCTTGCAGAAGCAAATGTCTTGCCATCGGGACTAAAGGCGACGCTTCTGACCGAATTGCTATGCCCTTCCAAATAATTGCGCTCTTTTACTGCGGACACTGCTTGTTGCAGCGCAGCTATCATTCGTCCTCTAATATGTTTTGTCGTCTCGGCTGAAGAATCTAGTTGTTTGAATGCTTGCCCTGCCTTTAATGCTTCCAACAGTGCTGGGAATATCTGTCCTGAACGAAATGATTCATTAGAAAAAGCCGTTTCCTGGATGACATTTGCTAAATTCTGGGCTTGAGTGACTTTATAGGTGGCCAATTGCTCTGCTTTAATTAGCGTCTGATTCGCTTGAGTCAAAATTTTATTCGCTTGTCTCTGTGCTTCTAACTCTCGTTCAACTTCCCGTTGTTGTACTTCCCGGCTGGCATTTAAAAACTGATAATCCAAATCGCTCAAACTTTTATCTGCTGCCCAATTTTGAGCATCGTGCAAGGCTTGACCCCGCAACAGTCGCGATTCATCTTGACAATCAGAATCTATCCAAGCTTTAAAACTTTCGCTGTAAGGGCGCAGTTCCGCTAATTGTTTTTCCACCCAATCTAGGTTAAAAACCGATTGATAAATTTGATTATAAACTTTAAGTTTGCCAGACTGCTTAACTACCAACCCAGTTAATCTCAGTTCCATTTGTTCGGGACTATCATCAGTTGCTATTTCCTTGTGCTGCAAAATTTGCTGATATAGTCCCAATAACCTACTGGCACGCTGTTCGCTGCGTAAAATGCGATCGCGAATCGTCTTCAAGTGTTCCGGTTCATCCTGTCCTTCCCAATTATCAATCACTTTTTGTCGGACTAATTTTTCTACCCACTCAGCGGGATTTTGAATGGGTGTAGAGTTGGCACTATCGAGCAGTAACTTACAAAGTTTTTGTGTTAAAAATGGCTGTCCACCCGTCCAATATAAGATTGCTTCTAATAATGATTGCGATTTTTTTCCTTGAGTTTCTAAGCCGACTGCCAAAGGTTGGGCTTCTGCTAATTGAAACCCGGTTAACTCTATTCCTCGACCAATATTAAACGGAGTGCGTCGCTTGTCTTGAATTAAATCTGAGGGAGTTGCTACCCCTAACATCGTAAATGTTAATCGACCATAGTCGGGTTTGTCGGCTCGATTATTATAGCAATCACGAATTACAGCAAAAAAATCTTCTATTTTAAAATTTAAGCTGATTAAGCTGTCCGATTCATCGACAAAAATTACTATATTTGCTGAAATATTTTTGAGTAATACTTCTTCAATGAATTTACTAAATCGTTTAACATTCGATAGTAATCTATTCTGCTCCCACCATTCATCTAAATCAAAAACGTCATACAAATCTAATCGGCTGACGATGCTATCGATCACACCTGCATACCACTCTTCTGGCGTAATATCTGAGGTGCCAATTTCTGTGATATCAATACTACTACAGGCGATTCCCTCTGCTTGTAACCGCTGCATTGTCCGCACTCGCAGGGATGATTTTCCCATTTGTCGGGAATTAAGAACATAGCAGAATTCTCCGGCTTTTAAAGCTTGATAAAGTTCTTCATCCGCCTTTCGAGTGACATAAGTTGGGGCGTTTGCAGGCAGGCTACCTCCAACTTGATATTGATAATCTTTCATAGGTCATTGTTAATTCATAGACCGATCTAAGGTAATTCTACCCTTGGCAACTTGGTAGAGAGCAACTCGCACTAAATAAGGATGACCACCCACCGTTTCCATTAAGTCACAAATCTCTTGATTTGACCAATTTAATCAGTGTCGATTCACTAAATCTGTTACCTGTCTCTGATTTGATTGACTCTTGGCTAAGGTAATCAGCACACATCTGTTTATCCTCTTCTGTTACTTTCGGGTTGGTTCTAAGATAATCGCTAATCCAATTGCAACCTAATGCCATTAGTTTATCGAAATCCCAAATCCACAGTTTGATGGTTTTGTCACTGCTTGCAGAAGCTAATGTCTTGCCATCTGGACTAAAGACGACGCTAATGACCGAATTGCTATGCCCGGTGAGGGTAGCGATGGGTTTTTGGCTTTGCAGGTGCCACAGTTTGATGGTCTTGTCATGGCTGGCGGAAGCCAAAGTTTTGCCATCGGGACTAAAGATGACGCTATTGACCCAACTACTATGACCGATGAGGGTAGCGATGGGTTTTTGGCTTTGCAGGTTCCACAGTTTGATGGTCTTGTCCTCGCTGGCGGAAACCAAAGTTTTGCCATCGGGACTAAAGGCGATGCCCCAGACCGTACAGTGATGGCCAGTGAGGGTAGCGATGGGTGTTTGGCTTTCCAGATTCCACAGTTTGATGGTCATGTCATCGGCGGAAGCCAAAATTTTGCCATCAGGACTAAAGGCGAGGCTTCTGACCGTACTGCGATGGCCGGTGAAGGTAGCGATGGCTGTTTGGCTTTGTAGGTGCCAAAGTTTGATGGTCGTGTCCTCGCTGGCGGAAGCCAAGGTTTTGCCATCGGGACTAAAGGCAACGCTATTGACCCAACTGCGATGACCGATGAGGGTAGCGATGGGTTTTTGGGTTTCCAGGTGCCACAGTTTGATAGTCTTGTCATCGCTGGCGGAAGCCAAGGTTTTGCCATCGGGACTAAAGGCAACGCTATTGACCCAACTGCTATGGTGAGTGAGAGTAGCGATTTTTTGGTTTTGCAGATGCCATAGTTTGATGGTCTTGTCCTCGCTGGCGGAAGCCAAAGTTTTGCCATCAGGACTAAAGGCGACGCTTCTGACCGTACTGCGATGACCGGTGAGGGTAGCGATGGGTTTTTGGCTTTGTAGGTGCCACAGTTTGATGGTCGTGTCATCGCTGGCGGAAGCCAAGGTTTTGCCATCGGGACTAAAGGCGACGCTATTGACCCAACTGCGATGACCGGTGAGGGTAGCGATGGGTTTTTGGCTTTCCAGATTCCAAAGTTTGATGGTCATGTCCTCGCTGGCAGAAGCTAATGTCTTGCCATCTGGACTAAAGGCGACGCTTCTGACCGTACTGCGATGACCGGTGAGGGTAGCGATGGGTTTTTGGCTTTCCAGATTCCAAAGTTTGATGGTCGTGTCATCGCTGGCGGAAGCCAAAATTTTGCCATCAGGACTAAAGGCGACGCTTCTGACCGTACTGCGATGGCCGGTGAAGGTAGCGATGGCTGTTTGGCTTTGTACGTGCCACAGTTTGATGGTCTTGTCCTCGCTGGCGGAAACCAAAGTTTTGCCATCGGGACTAAAGGCGATGCCCCAGACCGTACAGTGATGGCCAGTGAGGGTAGCGATGGGTGTTTGGCTTTCCAGATTCCACAGTTTGATGGTCATGTCATCGGCGGAAGCCAAAATTTTGCCATCAGGACTAAAGGCGAGGCTTCTGACCGTACTGCGATGGCCGGTGAAGGTAGCGATGGCTGTTTGGCTTTGTAGGTGCCAAAGTTTGATGGTCGTGTCCTCGCTGGCGGAAGCCAAGGTTTTGCCATCGGGACTAAAGGCAACGCTATTGACCCAACTGCGATGACCGATGAGGGTAGCGATGGGTTTTTGGGTTTCCAGGTGCCACAGTTTGATAGTCTTGTCACTGCTTGCAGAAGCCAAAGTCAAGCCATCTGGACTAAAGGCGACGCTTCTGACAGAAATGCTATGCCCTTCCAAACTATTGCGCTCTTTGACTTCGGAAACGGCTTGTTGCAGTGCAGCTATTACTTGCGCTTTCATGTCTTTTGTAGTCTCGGCTGAAGCATCTAGTTGTTTGAATGCGTCCGCTGCCTTCAATGTTTCTAACAATGCTTGAAATGTCTGTCCTGAACGAAATGATTCATTAGAAAAAGCAGTTTCCTGAATTACATTTGCTAAATTCTTGGCTTGAGTTACCTCATACATAGCAAATTCTTTTGCTTTCCTTAGCGTCTCATTTGCCTCTTTTAAAATTTTATTCGCTTGTCTCTGGGCTTCTAACTCTCGTTCAACTTCCCGTTGTTGGACTTCCCGACTGGCATTTAAAAACTGATAATCCAAATCGCTCAAACTTTTATCGGCTGCCCAAGTTTGAGCATCTTGCAAGGCTTGACCCCGCAACAGTCGCGATTCATCTTGGCAATCAGACTCTATCCAAGCTTTAAAACTTTCGCTATAAGGGCGGAGATTCGCTAATTGCTTTTCCACCCAATCTAGGTTGAAAACCGATTGATAAATCCGGTTATAAACTTTAAGTTTGCCAGACTGCTTAACCACCAATCCAGTTAATCGTAGTTCCATTTGTTCGGGACTATCATCAGTCGCTATTTCATGGTGCTGCAAAATTTGCTGATATAGTCCCAATAACCTACTTGCCCGTTGTTCGCTGCGTAAAATGCGATCGCGAATCGTCTTTAAATGCTCTGGTTCATCCTGCCCTTCCCAATACTCAATCACCTTTTCTCGAACTAAATTTTCTACCCACTCAGCGGGATATTGCATGGATGCAGAGTTGGCATGATTGAGTAGCAATTTACAAACTTTTTGCGTTAAAAACGGCTGTCCACCAGTCCAATATAACACCGCTTCTAACAAGGATTGTGAATTTTCTGCTTGACTCTCTAACCCAATTGCCAAAGGTTGGGCTTCTGCTAATTGAAACCCCGTTAACTCTATCCCTCGACCAATATTAAAAGGAGTGCGTCGCTTGTCTTGAATTAAATCTGATGGAGTTGCCACCCCTAACATCGTAAATGTTAATCGACGATACTCGGGTTGATCCGCTCGATTATTATAGCAATCACGAATCACAGCAAAAAAATCTTCTATTTTAAAATTCAAGCTGATTAAGCTGTCCGACTCATCGACAAAAATTACTATATTTTCTGATATATTATTGAGTAATACTTCTTCAATAAATTTACTAAATCGTTTAACATTCGATAGTAATCTGTTCTGATCCCACCATTCATCTAAATCAAAAACGTCATACAAATCTAATCGGCTGACGATGCTATCGATCACACCTGCATACCACTCTTCTGGCGTAATATCTGAGGTGCCAATTTCTGTGATATCAATACTACTACAGGCGATTCCCTCTGCTTGTAACCGCTGCATTGTCCGCACTCGCAGGGATGATTTTCCCATTTGTCGGGAATTAAGAACATAGCAAAATTCTCCGGCTTTTAAAGCTTGATAAAGTTCTTCATCTGCCTTTCGAGTGACATAAGTTGGGGCGTTTGCAGGAAGGCTACCTCCAACTTGATATTGATAATCTTTCATAGGTCATTGTTAGTTCAGAGGTGGAAAATCCGAGAATCAAGGAATCAATTTGTACAGCCGTACAGGTTCAGAAATTCCCTTTAACTGTTGCATTCCTAAGTCAATCACATTTAAAGATAAATGGGTTTTAACGACTTGATAAACTGTCTCAGAAATACAGATTCCACCTGAATCTGCTTTCCCTTCTAAACGAGCCGCTAAATTTACACCAGCCCCTCTGATATCATTATTAAAAGAGAATATTTCCCCCAAGTGAATACCAATGCGATGTTGGAGGACATGACTCGGAGGTAAGGTTGTAGCAGCTTGGGCGAGACTTCGTTGTATTTCTAGCGCACAGGCAACTGCTTTTACGGCACTTTCGGGAAAGCAAATTAATAAACCATCGCCCATTTCTTTCAGGACTTTGCCTTGATGTTTAGCGCAAATGCCTCGGATGATGTTGAAATCTCGATTCACTAATTCTAGTGTCAGCTTTTGGTTGGCAACTGATAAAGCGGTGGAATTAACTACATCAGAAAAAATAATAGCTGCTAAATTACTCTCTAGCAAGCTTGATTGGTTATTAGGTGGTTGCACAGCAGTCATATTCGCTCGGGGAGAGGCTAGGCGATGGCTAAAATATTGACGATACAAACCACACAATGGCATTACAGCATTTCCCTGAAATTTGATCAACCCCATGCTTCGCAATTTAAAAGCCTCTCCGGTGTGAATCTCTACAGGTTGTTCGCTGTTAATCACTTGTCTAATTGTTACTGCTAGTTCTGCATCTGTTTCCAAGTTAACTAAATGCCGTCGTAAATGATCGTAGTAAGGGCCTTCTTCAGTAGGAGCGACTTTTAGCAAGCTATCTAAGGTAATTCTCCCTCTGGCAACTTGGTAGAGAGCAACTCGAACTAAATAAGGATGACCGCCCACCATTTCCATCAGGTCACAAATCTCTTGATTTGACCAATTTAATTGGTGTCGATTCACTAAATCTTTTACCTGTCTCTGATTGAGTTCAGGTAACTCTATGGGCAATCCCACGTTAAATGGCGATTGATTAATATTGAGAGGGATATAAACTTCTTGAGAGTGAGAAATGACTAACCTCAGCTTTTTCCAAATTTCCTCATTTTTTCCCCGCTCGTGCCAAGCTCGTAATAATCCAAAGAAGTCGGTGGCTATTTCGGAATGCTCAAAAATGCGATCGACTTCATCTAACCCTAAAACAAGAGGCCGATCGCTGTCAGATAGTAGATAGCGTTGGAAATACTTCGTAGTTTTATTTTTACTGCCGAGAACACCTTTCCAATATTCTCCTAACCTATCTTCTAAATTTAATTCATTGGTAATCTCACCACAAAACCACTGCAACAACTCATCAAGATGGCTAAGAAAACTGCCATCAGCCCATTGAAAGTTTAAATACGCTGTTTGATATCCCTTTTCCTTGGCGTGGTATAAAATTCGCTGCACTAAGGAAGTTTTTCCCATTTGCCGGGGAGCTTTAATTCGGATTAAAGCTCCGGGTTTTAGAATAGTTTGGTAGCAGTCCAATTCAATGGGAGGACGGTCAATATATAGGGGTGAATCTAAACTAACAGAACCTTCTGGGTTATCTAAATTGAGAAGAGAAACGGGAGGTGCGGCGATCGATCGCGCATTTGGCACCACAGGCGACAACTCCTCAACGATATCGCTACCAGAAGTATCGCGCGATGGATCTGCATCCAACTCAGAAAAATCTGACTTTTTCTTTAATACCGGAGTAAGTTCTTCGGGAATACCAGCCATGCTGATGCTAACGCAACCCAACTTGTAGGCAAATTCGATCGACTCCCCCGCCGCCAAGGTATCGTAAAAACCTACAGCAAATTCTCGTGCGGCGTTATCTCCCACCGTTTGCTTCATGCCGATCACGTATGGAATGTGACGTGCGATCGCAGCCGCTTGCACTTCTGAATAGCAAGCGTTGAGTATGACGCACTCCACGTACTCCTTAAACGCCTCAAACAAAGCTGCCAAAGCTTTGGCATTTACCAGCTTAATCTGCCCCATATCATCTTCTAGGGCTAAACCCCCTTCTCCTGCACCATGCCCGGAGAAATGCACAATCTCTGGTTTATAATCTAATATGGCTCGCTGCATTTCTCTGGGTGTCACCGCCCACTGTTGCTCAAGTTGGAACTTGTCGGCCTTTTTAGAGCGTTGCAACCCCTCTGCAATTTCCTTCGCCTCTTTCTGTAAGTCCACAGGGGTGGTATTTTTGGGGTTGGCTGCCAAAAACAGGATAGTTTTTTTATTTCGAGTAGAAATACTCATCAATCGAACCTTCACGCTTAGGAGATACTGGAGCTTAAGGACACTACCCCACTCAGGGCGAGATATTTCTTGCCTTGACGGTATTTAAGCACAAACATCTTTATTTTTGTTGAGCGGTAAACTGGCAGAAACGATCGCCCTGATTCAAGCATAACCAATCGAAAAGGCGATCGCGACTCTCAACTAATCTTTTAGCTACGTATTCAAGAAGTGCGATCGCCTTCCCCTTTTGCAGTCCTATTTCATAAATATCGAGATTCTTTATAGTTTTATTCTCATGCCAGAGCCAGGATTTTTTGATGATTATTATTGCCTAAGTTAGTACATAAAATCTTCTATACTTCCGCATTTATTTAATCCACGCACTCAGAAAAGAAACGGTTTTTTTATCAACTCTGTGGATAACAACAATGATTTATTTTAGTTTACTTAAACAATCACTCAATTCTCTTACCAACCATTCTTTCTCAGCTTGTGGCAAAAATAAGCCAAAACAATAGTTACGCGGCTTGGCGCGAATCCCGCAAAAAGTAATCGATTTTTTGAGCAATGGCAGATGAATTCCCCTCAACTTTACCCGCTGGATATCTTGAGGACGGATTTGAATTGGTCTAGTGAATTGACGATAATCAGTCCAACACAAGCACCTACACAACCATATCAAAGCATAAAATAGGGTAAATGTTGTTATAGCCAGGATCGATATCAAGAAAAATTGTAAGGATAATATACTTAGCCAGTAAGTTGTAGTGTATTCACCCAAGCTAAATAGAAAAAATCCCAGAATCAAAGAGAATGGAAGTAAAAATTTATAACTCAGATGAATGAACTGGAAAAACCACTTGAGTTTGCTAGGTGAACGATCGGGGTGTATCTTGATTAATAACCACCGTTTAGTGTCAATTAAAGTAATTCGGGCTTGGGGCGATCGCTGAAACATTTTGTCGGGATTAATCCCCCTTGGTTGTTCCCCTCGCAGCGCTGATAAAGCATCTTTTGCTGAGTGAAATCTATCTTCAATTGCGGGTTCAGTTATCTTCTCTAGCCAGTCGGCAAACTCTGTAGAAATAGAGACGAGCTCGCGGAATTTTACCTTCAGCTTTTCTCTGGGTAAATCCGATGGAAATTTCTGGGTTAACAGGAAAAGTAGTGTGGTTCCTAATCCATACAAATCTGTTGATAATACAGCTTTTCCTCGGAATTGTTCTGGAGCCATGTAACCGTAGGTTCCGACAACGGTACTGCCTCCAGTAACGGTATGGTGGTAAGTATTTTGAACTGCGCCAAAATCCACTAGGAAAACTCGCCCATTTTTTTGCAGAATAATATTTTGAGGTTTAATATCTCGGTGGATCGCAGCAGGTAACAGCGATTGCAGGTAAGCTAGAATTTCTAGCAATTGATAGGCGATATGACGCACTTGATCTTCACTTGGTTTCCAGCCATTTTCTATCAACTGTGCGAGAGACTTTCCCGGTGCGAGTTGTTGGGCGATATAAAAACAACGATCTTGGGAAGTATCAACTTGAAAGTAGTCAATGTAGTGAGGAATTCCCGGATGATTCAATCCCGATAAAGTTTTTGCTTCTCGTTCAAATAACTCGATTTTCTTCCATTCAGTTGTCAGACGCAGGGATAAAGCTTTGAGTGCAACTTTTTGATTGCTGTTTAAATCTACAGCAGCATAGGTGATTCCAACTCCACCCTGTCCTAATTTGCCGAGAATGCGATATCTTTCAGCAATGATTTTTTCCGATCGTTGTAGTGTTTCCATATTTTTCTGCCTGGGTTGATTGTGGATAATTAGTCTGTTGCGCCGCGAGATCTGAGTATTTTGGCTGCTGGGTCTCGGTCGGGGTTCCAGTTGGTTTTTACTATCTTGAGCGGCGTGTCGCCATCGCAGTTTGTAGCGTCAATTTTTGCACCTTTATCAATCAGCAATTTTAAGATTTCTACAGTGCCATAATGTGCTGCTTTGTGGAGTGGAGTTGTGTTACACATATCTCTATTATTAACATCTGCACCGTTTTGAATTAGCAGTGCAGCAATATCATTGTGTCCGATCGCGATCGCTTGATACAATGGAGTTTGACCGTCCGCATTTCTAGCGTTAACCCTTGCGCCATTAGCAATTAGCAGTTCAGCGATATCTTGAGATCCTTGAGCAACAGCAAGATGCAGGGGAGTTTGAAGCAAGTTATTTTTGGCATTAACGAATGCACCTTTGGCAATGAGTTGTTTGGCTACATCCTCAAGTTTGAAATCGACAGCGATATGCAGTAAAGTTCTGCCTTCTTTGTCTTCACTATTAACATCTGGGTTTTTACTAATTAGCAGCGCCACTGTATCCTGAAGTTTCAGGTCTACGGCGATATCCAGTGGAGTTTTTCTTTGATTATCCTGGATATTAATTTCTGCACCTTTAGCAATCAGCAATTTTAAGATTTCTACATTGCCATAATGTGCGGCTTTGTGCAGTGGAGTTGTGCCAGATCCATCTATATTATTAACATCTGTACCATTGTTAATTAGCAGTGCAGCAATCTCATTGTGTCCGATCGCGATCGCTCGATACAATGGAGTTTGACCGTTCGCATTTCTAGCGTTAACCCTTGCACCATTAGCAATTAGCAGTTCAGCGATATCTTGATAGCCTCGATCGACAGCAAGATGCAGGGGAGTTCTTTTTTCCCAATCCAGAATCGCAACATTTGCACCGTCTTTAATTAGCTGTTGTACCAACTCCTTAAAGCCTATTTTGACTGCGTTATGTAATAAAGTTGTACCCTTGCCATTTCGGGCATTTTCTTCTTTGATGTTAATTTTTGCGCCCGCAGAGAGTAGTATTTGTGCGATCGCCTTCGATCGCGCCGTATGTAGAGGAGTCATGCCATTTTTGTTTTTGGCATTGACATCCGCACCTTTAGCAATCAGCAACTTGGCCATTTCAGGCGATCGGGCAAAGAACAGAGGAGTTTTATTAAAATATTGACTTCCTGTCCAGGCGTTAATATCTGCACCATTAGCAATTAGCATCTGTGCTACTTTTATGCGATCCAACATAGCAGCAAAGTGTAATGGGGTATAGCCATCTGTACCCTTAGCGTTGACATCTGCACCTTTGGCAATTAGCGTCTGTGCCACTTTTATGCGATCGGATGCCGTAGCAACGTGTAATGGGGTATGGCCATATGAATCCTTAGCGTTGACATCTGCACCTTTGGCAATTAACAATTCTGCCACCTCTTTTGAGCCAGCCAAGTGTAGTAAATTCTCGTCGTTCTTTACCCTGCTATTGGCACTAATGCCAAGATCCAGATAATGCCTAACAGTTTTAGTATCTCCCTGTCTGGCAGCCTCGACAACTGCATAGGGTGTAAATCCAATCCGGTTGAGGATGGGATATTTAAAGTGATTAAAAACAGCAACAGCAGCAACAGCAGCAATTCCTATTTTGAGGCGTTTTTTCCATTGCGTCGGATTGGATTTAACGCTAACTATTCGAGGATTGCGAAGAGATTCAAGCGCTTCTTGTGCCGATTGAAAGCGGTTTTCTAAATCTGGCGCGATCGCTTTTTCTAACCAATCGGCAAATGCTGAAGAAATCTGAATTTGAGAGCGAAAATCTCCCTCTAGTATATTTGTTGGTAATTCCGCCGGGGAACGGTGGGTTAGTAAATACAACAATGTCGCTCCTAAACCATATAAATCTGTTGCAGGTACGGCTTGTCCGAGAAATTGTTCTGGAGCCATATAACCATAGGTTCCAACTACGGTACTTCCTCGCATTAAAGTATTGTAATAAGTGTTTTGCACTGCTCCAAAATCTACTAAGCAGACTGCCCAGTCTTTTTCTTTGTGGGAATTGATGGGCGATTTGACAACAATATTTTCTGGTTTAATATCCCGGTGGATAACAGGTGGTGTCTGTGAATGGAGATAAACCAAAATATTCAAAATTTGTGTGGCAATGCGTTGAATTTCGGACTCACTAGCGTGCCAGCCACTTTCGACTAAACTTGCTAGAGATTGCCCTTCTGCCAGTTCTTGTACTATATAAAAACAACGGTTGTCGGGAGTATCGACATAAAAATAATCCAAATAACGCGGAATTCCCGGATGATTCAATTTTGATAAAACATTGGCTTCTCGTTCAAATAGTTCCAGGACTTTCCAGTCATTCATCTTCTGTAAAGACAAAGCTTTGAGTGCGACTCGCTGGTGTGTTTGGAGGTCAACGGCTTCATAAGTTGTGCTACTACCGCCTTCTCCGAGTAGCTTTTTAATTTGATAGTGTTTGACTAAGTTATGGGGAATTTGTTCAACAATATCCATAGCATTATCCTGGGTTGATGAGTACCAACAAAAATTTTATATTTGGGTTTTAAAAACCCAAATTTTGAAAAATTTATGCAATGTAAATTGAGTGTTTGAGTATATTTCAAACAAGTCAATAGAAAAGTCAATGACGGACTCTGTATATTTGCTTAAATTTCAATTACCGTATTTCTATGGATAACTTACCCAGAATTTTTGAGGGTCATATCACCTTTGGCGAAAATTTACGTACGGGATATTGATCGTAATCGAGCCGATAATCATAGCCGGCGCGATCGTAAATGCCTGCAAGCAATTCCGGCAAATTAACAATAGGTTCTACATCTTCTTCGCGCAAAGGAAGTTGTCGGTCTTTTTGAGATGCTAGCCAACGTTCGTAGGCTTCTCTATCGCCACTTTTTCTCTCAGCGCCCTCTGCGTCCTCTGCGGTTAATCAAAAAAAGTAGTGATTTTGGATACAATTCCCGACTCAACAGTCGATCGAACTCCTCAATTTTCGATCGGGATCTAAAATTCACCTAAAGTTCGACGCCCTTTGGCAAAACCCTCCCTAAGATAGAAGTTAGGGGACGATCGGTCTAATAGCCGATACAGGCGCAAGTGTCAAGCACCTGAAAATCCCAAACTCAGAGCCGCAAGACAGGGAGGTTATCAATATCATGGTACAAGCGCCGACAGGGGAAGCCCGACTGGGCCCGATCGATCAGGTGCAAGCCTTAGACCGAGATTGCACGACTCTCTCCCGTCACGTACTCCAGCAACTCCACAGCTTTTCAGCAGATGCTCAGGATCTCAGCGCTCTGATGAATCGCATCGGGCTGGCGGCCAAGCTGATCGCTAGGCGACTCAGCAGAGCCGGGTTAATGGCAGATGCCTTGGGGTTTACAGGGGCTACGAATGTGCAGGGAGAATCCGTCAAAAAGATGGATATCTATGCCAATGAAGTGTTTATCTCGGTATTCCAGCAAAGCGGACTTGTGTGCCGCTTGGCTTCGGAGGAAATGGAAAAACCCTACTACATTCCCGAAAATTGTCCGATCGGGCGTTACAGTCTGCTCTACGACCCCATAGACGGTTCTTCCAATCTTGACATCAATCTCAATGTAGGCTCCATATTCAGCATCCGCAAGCAAGAGGGAGACGATGCAGACGGTTCTGCTTCCGACTTGCTGCAACATGGACACAAACAAATTGCCGCTGGTTATGTACTCTACGGCCCCAGTACCATGCTGGTTTATTCGATCGGTCAGGGTGTTCATTCCTTTACCCTCGACCCCAGTTTGGGCGAGTTTATTCTAGCTAACGAAAACATTAAGGTTCCCGATCGCGGCCCGATTTACAGCGTTAATGAAGGCAACTTCTGGCAGTGGGAGGAATCTTTGAGGGACTACATTCGCTACGTACACCGCAGCGAAGGCTACAGCGCCCGGTACGGCGGGGCTTTGGTGGGAGATTTCCACCGGATTTTATTCCAGGGAGGCGTGTTTTTGTACCCCGGAACGGTGAAAAACCCCGAGGGCAAATTGCGTTTGCTATACGAATCGGCTCCTTTGGCGTTTTTGATGGAGCAAGCCGGCGGGCGTGCCAGCACAGGCATTCAAGACATCTTAGACGTTGTGCCGACCAAACTGCACGAGCGATCGCCCTTAATTATCGGCAGCAAAGAAAATGTAGCGATGGTCGAGTCTTTTATTCAAGATCGATCGCGCAATCCTAGAACAGTCCAAGAGTGAAGGAAGTTCGGCAACGGATTGTGTAACGGATGTAACGGATGTCAGGAAGAAGGAAGAGGGTTTTAACTGATAACTTTCGACTCCCAATTACCAATTCCCCATTACCAATTTTCAAGTTTCAATTTCCAATTTCCAAGTTCCAATTAACAGCTACCAAATTGTAGGAGTTACAGTAATGACAGCAACACCAACGAATCACCTGTTAGAAATCAAAGAAATTGGCCAAAGCATCTGGATGGACAATTTGACTCGCGATCTGATCAAGTCCGGCGAACTCAAACAGATGATTGAAAGTCGAGGACTGCGCGGGATTACATCTAATCCGGCTATTTTTGAGAAAGCGATCGCGGGTAATGTGATTTACGACGCGGATATCGAAGCGGGCATCCGGGCGGGTAAATCTGTAATGGAGATTTACGAATCTCTGGTATTTGAAGATATCCGCAACGCTTGCGACATCTTCGCCCCAGTTTACGCAGAGTCCAAGGGTTTGGACGGCTACATTAGCATTGAAGTGCCACCGACGATCGCCAACGATACAGAAAGCACGATTAGTGAAGCCATGCGCTATTACAAAGCCCTCGGCAAAGAAAACGTGATGATTAAGATTCCGGGAACCGCTGAAGGTTTGCCCGCAGTCGAGCGAGTCATCAGCGAAGGCATTAACGTTAACGTGACTTTGCTATTCTCCGTTGACAGCTACGTCGAAACCTTCTGGGCTTACATTCGCGGTTTAGAAGCGCGGGCGGCTAAAGGTTTGGATATTAGCAATATTGCTTCTGTTGCCAGTTTCTTCTTGAGCCGGATCGACATCAATGTCGATGGCAAGATTGACGAGAAACTCAAAAATGTCACAGATATTTCCACAAAAGCTAAACTGGAAGCAGTGAAGGGGAAAATTGCGATCGCCAATGCAAAGGTAGCTTACCAGAAGTATAAAGAGATCGTAGCGAGCGATCGCTGGCAAGCTTTAGCAGCCAAAGGAGCGAAAGTACAGCGCTTGCTGTGGGCTTCCACCAGCACCAAAAACCCCAACTACAGCGATGTCATGTACGTCGATGAACTAATCGGCCCCGACACCGTTAACACTTTGCCGCCGAACACCGTTGAAGCTTGTTTCGACCACTGCGATGTCGCACCCCGGATTGAGAACAATGTTGCAGAAGCTTACACGCTGATCGAAAGTCTCAAAGATCCCGACATCGACATCAACTTGGACCAAGTGATGGCAGACTTGCTCCTCGACGGGATTGATAAATTCGTCACCCCGTTCCAATCCCTGATGGATTCCTTGGAAGAGAAAGTGCAGAAGTTGTCACCCGTCGCCTAGACAGATATCTGTATCCTGAAAGGCAGAAGCATTTAGGAATCGGAATAGATAATTATTTGGGTTCTTAAATGCTGAGTTTTAAATCCTCTCTAGGGATTTTGAGATTAATGGCTCTCAGAGTTCCTAGAGAGCCAAATCCTCTGCCTCCTCTAGCAGTATGAAGAACCGATTAACTCTCTCACCGAGAAACTAGCAGAAATGACCGCAAACTATCATGGTGTCTTGGCAGGGTTAACATCACTAGAACAAGGAAAATAAATAATGGTAACACTACTTGAAAATCCACTGCGGGTCGGTTTGCGAAAAGAACGGGTGCCGGAACCACAAATTCTGGTAATCTTCGGAGCTTCTGGGGATCTCACCCAGCGCAAACTGGTACCTGCAATTTATCAGATGAAGCGCGATCGACGCTTGCCACCGGAAACTACCGTGGTGGGAGTAGCCCGCCGCCCTTGGAGTCACGATTACTTCCGAGAGCAAATGCGCGAAGGCATTGAAGAATTTGGCGGCGGCATTGGCAATGAAGAATTTTGGCAAGATTTCGCTCAAGGTTTGTACTATTGCCCGGGCGACATTGACAACCCGGAAAGCTATCAAAAACTCAAAGCTTTCTTAGCGGAACTCGACGAAGAAAGGAGAACTCGCGGCAATCACATATTTTATCTATCAGTTTCCCCGAACTTTTTCCCAGAAGCAATTAGGCAACTGGGCGCTGCTCAAATGCTGGTTGATCCAGTAAAACACCGCTTGGTAATTGAAAAACCCTTCGGCCGCGACTTGAGTTCGGCAAAAGCTCTTAACCGAGTCGTGCAGAAGGTTTGCCAAGAACAGCAAGTTTACCGGATCGACCACTATTTGGGTAAAGAAACTGTTCAGAATTTAATGGTGTTCCGGTTTGCTAACGCGATTTTTGAACCGCTGTGGAATCGGCAATTTGTCGATCACGTACAAATTACAGTTGCAGAAACAGTAGGCGTAGAAGACCGGGCCGGTTACTACGAATCCTCTGGGGCGTTGCGGGATATGCTGCAAAACCACTTGATGCAGATTTTCTGTCTGACGGCGATGGAACCGCCGAATTCCTTGGACGCTGACAGCATCCGCACCGAAAAGATGAAAGTTCTGCAAGCAACTCGCTTGGCAGATTTGCATAACTTGGAGTTCTCAGCGATTCGCGGTCAATATTCCGCAGGTTGGATGAAGGGCAAACAGGTGCCAGGTTATCACGAAGAACCGGGGGTGGCTCCCAACTCGACAACGCCGACTTTTGTGGCGATGAAGTTTATGATTGACAACTGGCGCTGGCAGGGAGTGCCTTTCTACCTGCGAACTGGCAAACGGTTGCCGAAAAAAGTTAGCGAAATTGCGATTCAGTTCCGCGAAGTGCCGCTGCTAATTTTTCAGTCCGCTGCCCAACAAACTACTCCTAACGTTTTGACCATGCGCGTGCATCCGAACGAGGGGATTTCGCTGAGGTTTGAGGCGAAAATGCCGGGGCCGGATTTGCGGACGCGGACGGTGGATATGGATTTCAGTTACGGTTCTTCCTTTGGGGTGACATCTTCGGATGCTTACGATCGACTGTTAATTGATTGTATGCTGGGCGACCAAACTTTGTTTACCCGTTCTGATGAAGTGGAAGAAGCTTGGCGGGTGGTAACGCCGGCGCTGATGGAATGGGAATCGTCCAACGAACAACAGTTGGTTCCTAAATACGAAGCGGGTACTTGGGAACCGGCGGAAGCAGAACTGCTAATTAACAGAGACGGCCGCAAGTGGCGCAGACTTTAAGAGTCATTAGTCAGCAGTCCTTAGTTTATTGGTCAGGATTAGTCATTATTGATTAGCTAAGAACCAATGACTGAGAACCAATTACTAAGAACCAATGACTAATGACTAATAACAAATAACAAAGGAGAAAAGATTTATGACGATGACACCGATGAAAGCTCCGCCTCTGGTTTCGCTGCAAAATCCTAAAGATGTGTCGCTCGACCAGATAGAGGCTGAATTGAGTCAAATTTGGGAAAGTTACAGAGAATCTGGTTCAAAGGGCGATTCTCCGATCGCTAGTAGGGCAACAACTTTTACTTTTGTAGTCTACGAACCCGAAGAAACTCAGCGGTTATTAGCGGATCTGGGGTTTTACGACGGGCCGGTGGACGGTATTACCGGGCCGATGACGGCATCTAGCATCAGGGCCGCCCAAAAAGCTTACGGACTGCCGAGAACTGGCAAACCTAACGCTGAATTGCTGGCGACTTTGCGGGAAGAAGTGGCTCGCAAAAATTCAAATGGCGAGGAGATGGGATCGAGTGGTTTGGGTTCCGGGGGATCGGGCGTGGCTGACGCGATTGTGGCTGCCAATCCCTGCCGGATTATTGCTCTGTGCCCGACTGCGGGGGAAGATACGGGCGTGCAGGCTCAAGTGGCTGCTTATTGTCCGGTTCACAAGCGCACCACTGGCAATCTGATCTGCTGCGAGTACATTACGCTCCGGGGTACGGAAGCTGCTTTGGAACGGGTGAGCGGCATCGTGACGGCGTTGACTATCGCTGATTTGCCGACGCTGCTGTGGTGGAAGGCGAATCCTGATGCCGATCGAGGTTTGTTCCAGCGGCTGGCGACAATTAGCAGTTCTGTGATTGTTGACTCTAGCAGCTTTGCCGAGTGTGAAGCTGAATTGCTGTTGATGCAAAGTCTGATCGAGGAGGGAATTCCGATCGCGGATCTGAATTGGCGTCGGCTGGCCGCGTGGCAGGAGTTGGCTGCTGAGGCTTTTGACGCCCCGGAACGTCGGGCTGCGATTCGGGAAATCGATCGGGTGACGATCGATTACGAACAGGACAATTCTACGCAAGCGCTGATGTATTTGGGCTGGCTGGCGAGTCGGCTTCAGTGGCGTCCGGTTGCTTTCAAACAGGAAGAGGGCGATTACCAAATCAAGCGAATTAAATTCGCGGGGCCCGACGAACGGGTTGTCGAAGCGGAGTTGGCTGCTATTCCTACTGCTGATTCGGGCGATGTCGCGGGCGATTTGATTGCTTTGCGTTTGAATTCTACAAACGAAAAGGCTGACTGCGGTACGGTTCTGTGTTCGGAAGTGGGCGGCTGTATGCGGATGGAAACGAAGGGTGGCGCTCAAACCGATCGGTTTAACCAGGTGAGTCCTCTGTTCGATCAGGTGACGGAACAGTTGCTGGGCCAGCACTTGCAGAGTTGGGGCCGAGATGTGCTTTACGAAGAAAGTTTGGCAGTGACGGCTCAAATACTGAAGTTAGCTAAGCGGTAAAAAGAGGGAAGAAGGAAGAAGGAAGAAGGAAGAAGGATTGAGTTAATATTCAGTGGGGCAGGCAATGTCTGCCTTACTTTTTTAGGAGTTATGAATTTTAAGTTAGGAGTTTTGAATTAATCCTGTTATTTAACTCGAAACTCTAAATTACTTCCCAAAAGCCACTAAATTACCTCTCTTCTTCTCATTCTTCCTTCGCGCCCTTCGCGTCTTCGCGGTTCGTTAAATATGTATTTTTTGTAACTAATCTAGAACTATGGCTTTAGTAATTGCTGGCGAACGCAGCGGCGCGGGAAAGACGACTGTGACGATCGCCCTTTTAGCTTATTTAATCCGTCGCGGCTTGAATGTTCAATCTTTTAAGGTAGGTCCGGATTACATCGATCCGATGTTTCATGCTTTTGTCACTGGTCGGCCCTGTCGGAATTTAGACGCGATATTAACCTCTGAAGGTTACGTGCAGAAGTGTTTTTATCGTCATATTCAAGATGCGAATTATGCCTTAGTTGAAGGGGTGATGGGACTATTTGATGGAGTGAGTCGAAAAAATAAGGAATCACGAAGCCACGACACGGATTTTGACGCGGATACACGGATTAATTATCGAAAAGAAGAAGGCAATTATGATTTTTCCTTTGCTTCTACGGCTCATGTGGCTTATTTGCTGAATTTGCCGGTATTGTTTGTGATAGATTGCAGCAGGCTCTCTGGTTCTGTGGCTGCGATCGCCCACGGTTTTCGTTCTTTTAACCCTGACCTTAAATTCGCTGGTTTGGTGCTGAATCGGGTGGCGAGCGATCGACATCTAGAACTGCTTCAAGATGCTCTCCAACCGCTCAATTTCCCGATTTTAGGCGTTTTGCGTAGGGATGAGGCTGTTACTATTCCCGATCGACATTTGGGTTTGATTCCTGCTGAGGAGTTGCCGAATCTTCATGCTGCGATCGATAAGTTGGCTGATTTGGCTGCTGTTAGTTTTGACTGGGAGCAACTTTTGCCTTTGTTGACTGCAACTCGAAATGAGGGGGGTGAGGGGTCTGAGCAACTTTTGGGTAGACACACTCTCCCTTCGGGGATTATAACTCAAAAAGATGATGTTGTCAACTCTTTGGGAAAACAATTTGGAGTGAGGATTGCAGTTGCGCGCGATCGGGCTTTTAATTTTTACTATCAGGACAATCTTGATTTGTTGGAAGAGTTGGGTGCCCAGTTGGTATTTTGGAGTCCCCTTGATGACTCGGTTTTTCCTGACAATGTACAAGGGTTATATTTTGGTGGTGGTTTTCCCGAAGTGTTTGCTCAAAAATTGAGCAGTAATGTTTTAATTCGGGATGCGGTAAGAAGCGCGGTTTTTTCGGGAATGCCGACTTATGCGGAGTGCGGCGGTTTGATGTATTTGTGCGATTCTATTGTAGACTTCGATGGCAATTCTTGGGAAGGGGTGGGAGTGTTGAAAACTGCTGCTGCGATGGGAAAGCGTTTGACGCTGGGATACCGAGAAGCTGTGGCGGTGAGGGATAGTTCGGTGTTAACTGCTCTTGATGAGGTTTGGGGACATGAGTTTCATCGATCGCATTTAACTGTTGAACCGAGTAATCCAGTTTATCACAGTTGGAGGTATGGGAAGCGGGGGGAGGTTGAGGCGGTTGCTGAAGGTTGGGGAGTTTGTCAGGTGCACGCTTCTTATTTGCATTTGCATTGGGGTGCTCGCCCTGATATTCCGGCTCGTTTTTTGCAGCAGTGTGCTGAGTTTGATTGTAAGGGTAATTTGGGCGATCGAGAAAGCAAACTAGATTTTTTTATTTAATTAATTAACCGCAGAGGCCACAAAGGACACACAGAAGAGAAAAGAGACGAGTTACTGTATTAGAATGTTCGTGACGGATCAAGCTAGAGATGTTGGGATTTATGAGCGAATCAATTTCGACTAAGCAGTTATCCGCACAATGGGTGACACCGGAGAATTTTCAGAGTTACGGTCAAGTTATCTTTGCGGCTGTTGATGGCAAGTCTTTCGATGCTGAGGATGCTCAGTTAAACTTGCAAAATGGTATTCCTAGATTTTACATTATGCGGCTGCACGAGAAAGGTCGCAAGTTTGGCAAAATTACGCGGCATATTCAATGTACTCAGTGTTTGGGTTCTTTGGATGGGAAGGATTGGTTGATGGCGGTTGCGCCTCCTGGGGATAGCTATAAACCGAGTTTAGAGGATATGGCTGCTTTTCAGATTCCGGGCAATTGTTTTATTAAGTTAGATGTGGGGACTTGGCACGCTGGACCGTATTTTGATGCGGATTTTGTTGATTTTTACAATCTGGAATTGAGCAATACTAATGTGGTTGACCATTTTACTTTTGATTTGGTAAAAAATCACAATCTGGAGTTTGAGATTGTCTGATATTGGCGATTTGTAGTTGCGCTTTCTGCGGGTGATTCTCGTTATAGCTTGCTTTTGTGAGTAATATTTTTTAACCGCAGAGGGCGCAGAGGACGCAGAGGAGAAGAAGGAGGGGGTTCGCAAGTGATTGGGGAATTTTTTTGGCCTCACTAGGCTGAATCGCCACTAGGAAGGATAAAGTTTACAAGTATTAAAATAAGTGCAATGTTCATGCCTGAGCAAAAGTATAGCATTGTTCTGCGCGATGTCGTTTTTAATTGTGTTGGATGCTGATGATTGTTATGATGCAATTAGGAGGCGCGCTGCGGTTCGGTATGTGATTTCGCGGGGTAAGTTGCTGGCGGAAACTGCACCTGCAAAAACAAGTTTTTTCGGACTCTCAAGTCGCAGCAATTTTTCAACATGAGGTCGTACAGACAAACAAACTCATTTCCTATGTAAAATTCAAATACATCTCGCTTTGAAAGCGGTATTGACTACTACAAGTAATTATGATATTTTCTCAATAAAGTGTGCCAAATCAACAAACGACTATGAACGCTAAGTTTAAAGAATTAGACTGCAACACAGATATTTTACTGATTCAAAAAGATACTTTTACACTTAATAGATTTCAAGAATTAATGAGTAAGAAACTTGCTGAAAAACTTAACAAAAGACCCGAGGGAACAACGGGTAGGATTAATCCAATATTTTTTAGTTTGTTTTCGGATTTTTCAATTGGAGAAGTAAATATTAGAGCTTTTGAGAGTAAATGGATTTTTCCTTCTCAAGGAATAGATTGTCATCTTCTAAAGATTGGTTCTCAAGGCTGGCAAAAAGGCAAACTAAGAATAGAAGCATCTCTAAGTTGGGCAACAAGCAGTGGCTACTACACAATCGAGGTAATTAAATTAGAATTTTGTCCTGATGAACCTGCCGAACCGGAATCTATTTTAGATGACATCCGTCAATCTGAGGAGTACAAAAACCTCACTAATAACACCTAATAGCCCGACAAAGATACGGAGGCAGGCGATAAAATCACATAAATTATTGCTAAAAAGTAACCATAAATCTCCAATAACGATAAATTGGGAAAATCATGAAAATTCGCTGTATTGCTAATACGGGTGCATCTCTTCCTGAAACATATATAGATCCGCCACGCGGTTACACTAGAAAGGTTGAGTTACCGCTAACTATAGGCAAGGAATATGTTGTTTATGCTATCCGAGAATGGAAAGGGACTATTTGGTACTACATCTGCAATGATAATTATAGCTATTATCCCATCCATAATCCGGCGCCGATGTTTGAAGTGGTTGACAGCAGAATTTCTAAGTATTGGCGGTTTGAACTTTCGCCCAATGGCTTGTTAATGATAGCGTTTGAACAGTGGTTTACTGACCCTTATTTTTATGATAAGCTGACGGATCAGGAAGAGGCGGAGGTTGAGATTTTTGAGAAGGTTAAGGAATTGATGGATGCTGAGGATTTTTCTTTGCCTCCCCTAGACGTTGCAGTTGAGAAGTTGCGGGAAACTGTCAGTGTTTGAGTGGGAAACAAACATCGAACCGGGCTGAATTTCTGAAATATACTAATTAATCTGGCCTAAAAAATGTCAAAATAGTTGTATTCGTAGGGTGGGCATTGCCCACCGGAACATTTGTAACTCATGCTTTTACACCCCTGATATTTAACGGTACACGACCGCATCAAATTTTATGAATGAGAAATTTAAACCACTAGACCGCGATGATGATGTTTTGTTGTTTGATAACAATAATACATTTACAGTAGCGAAACTTAAGGATTTAGTGAGTCAAGAATTTAAAGAAAGGTTTTTAACAAGCTATCACAGCCAACCAATGTATCGCGGTGGTTCTACGGAACGTGTGGATATCAAATCAGATTTAAGCACGATTTCGTTCGATTCAAAAGGTTTTAAGTGCAGTGAAATTCAATGGAAATGTATAAACTCAGTAAATTGTAAACTTCTAAAAGTGGATTCGGGAGGATGGCAGGAAGGGAAATTGATAGTGCAGGCAAGAGTCGTAAATTCATATTACGAAAATAATGATTATAAAAAGTATAAGGAAGCTGTTATTGATATATGTATAGAGTTCAGTCCCGATCGCCCAACTGAACCTATATCGCCTTTAGATGATATCAGACAATCAGAGGAATATAAAAAGCTGAGCAATAATAACTGACAGCCCGATCGCGATTACAATACAATAATCATCGCACCTATATCTGAACCTTAGATTTTCAACCGCAGATGAGGGCAGATGTACGCGGATGAACGCTGATGTTTTTTTGGGATGGACTAATGATAAATATAGAAGAATATGTCGATCGCACCGCTGAACTGATAAACTTACCCTTAGACCCGGAACACCGTCCAGGCGTTGTGGTAAACTTCGAGAGGATAGCTGTGATCGCCCGACTCGTTACTGAATTCCCTTTACCCCCAGAAGTAGAAGTCGCGCCGGTGTTTGAACCTTAGATTATTAACCGCAGATGAGGGCAGATGAACGCAGATGTTTTTTAGATAAGGCTGATGCGGTTGCTACGGCAGCGGCTGTTAAATGTGGTAAGGTTACGGCTACAGAGGCGGTAAGTGCTGCTTTGGAACGGATTGCTGTTAAGGATAAAGCTTTTAATTGCTTTACTGCAATCACTGCATCAAGCGCACTCGCAGCAGCGGAAAATATAGATAATTCCATCGCAAATAACCAAAACCCAGGCCCTTTAGCAGGCGTTCCCTTCGCAGTCAAAAACCTGTTTGACATCGGCGGAATTACCACCCTAGCTGGGTCAAAAATCAACGCTGACAATCCTCCGGCTACCCAGGACGCGGCGGTGGTCGCCCGACTAAAACAAGCCGGTGCAATCCTCGTAGGTACGCTCAACATGGATGAGTATGCCTACGGTTTCGTCACGGAAAACAGCCACTACGGCCCGACTCGCAATCCCCACGATACTACGCGCATCGCCGGCGGTTCCAGCGGCGGTTCCGCAGCAGCAGTCGCCGCCGGTTTTGTACCCATCACTCTCGGTTCTGATACTAACGGTTCCATCCGCGTACCGGCTGCTTTGTGCGGTGTATTTGGGTTTAAGCCTACTTACGGCCGTTTGTCCAGGGCTGGCGCTTATTTATTTTCGAGTAGTTTGGATTGTGTGGGGCCGTTTGGGCGATCGATCAGAGATATGGCGCTGTTGTACGATATCCTGCAAGGCCCTGATTCTCGTGACCCAGTTTGCACTCAACGCCCGCCTGAACTTTGTTCGCCGCAGTTAAATCAAGGCATCGAAGGATTGCGAATTGCTGTTGCTGAGGGGTATTTCGCCACAGGGGCCGAACCGGAAGCAATCGATGCTGTAGAAATAGTTGCTAAAGCCTTGACAAATGCCTTGGATGGTGGTAATGACACAGAAAAAACAACAAACCCCCCAAAAATAGGGGGGCTTGCAACTGTCACCATACCGGAATCCGATCGCGCCAGGGCTGCTGCATTTATCATTACCGCCTGCGAGGGCGGAAACTTGCATTTAGACAATTTGCGATCGCGCCCTCAAGACTTCGATCCCGCCACGCGCGATCGCTTTTTAGCCGGAACCCTGATCCCTGCGACTTGGTACTTGCAAGCGCAGAGATTCAGACAGTGGTACCGCGATCGAATTCGCGAAATATTCCAACAAACAGACATCATCCTCGCACCCGCAACCCCGATAGCTGCCCCTGAAATTGGCGTCGAGAAAATGGTAATAGCCGGACAAGAAATCTTAGTGCGTCCCAATCTCGGACTGTTCACCCAACCCCTATCATTTATTGGCTTGCCCGTTCTTTGCGTGCCCGTACAGCGGCCCGGCGCTTTGCCCTTGGGGGTACAAATTATTGGTGCTCCCTACAGCGAAGCGGTGATTCTCCGAGTCGCTGCGGTACTAGAATCGCAAGGCATTATATCTGCCGAATCAATTTAGTGCTAATAATTCTAGGGTTTGTTGTTGCGGTGAAAGCGTCTCTTAGTCCTTCTGGCAATAGCTTTGCGCTTCTGCTTTTCCAACGGGGTTTCAAAGTGGCGGTGCTTTCTCATGTCGGGGAAAATACCCGCTTTAGAAACTTGTCGCTTAAACCGTCGCAGGGCTGACTCAATCCCTTCATTTTCGCCTATTACAACTTGGGTCATTATTTCTCCTTTTGTTCGGTAGATCAAGTTTTATCATATCAAGGTTTTTGGCCGCGCGACCTGTTGAAGGTCGGGCGATCGACCAAAACCCCAAAATTATACCAAATCCGCTGCCATCACCGCTCTTGATTCTTTAGTCCGCGCAGACGGACTTTGTATGTGAAGGCGCCAATTATATTCGCGCGGTTGAATCGGTTTGGGCTATCAACTGATTTTCCTGCCGCAGGTAAGCTTGAATAAACGGCTCTAATTCGCCGTTCATCACATCTTCGATGGCGGTTGTTTCCACTCCAGTACGCAAATCCTTGACCATTTGGTATGGGTGAAAAACATAATTGCGAATTTGGTTGCCCCAAGCCGCCTCCACCATGTCGCCGCGAATCTCGGCAATTTCCGAAGCCCGCTGTTCCTTAGCAATCACCAACAGCCTAGCCTTGAGTAATGCCAGAGCTTTTTCCTTATTTTGCAACTGACTGCGTTCTTCAGTACAGCGAACGGCCAAACCGGTAGGAAGGTGAACGATGCGGACTGCGGTTTCTACCTTGTTAACATTTTGCCCGCCCTTGCCGCCAGCGCGGGAAGTCGTGATTTCCAAATCTTTTTCGGGAATGTCCAACTTGACGGATCGATCGAGAATTGGCATCACTTCGACGCCTGCAAAACTGGTTTGACGCTTGTCGTTAGCATTAAAAGGCGAAATTCTGACCAAGCGGTGAGTGCCTTTTTCCGATCGCATATAACCGTAAGCGTAACGGCCGACAATTTCCAAAGAAGCAGATTTAACACCTGCTTCCTCTCCCTCGGAAATTTCCATTAAATGTACTTTGTAACCTTGACGTTCCCCCCAGCGGGTGTACATCCGCAGCAGCATTTCGGCCCAATCTTGAGCATCTGTGCCGCCGGCCCCGGCGTTAATCGTCAAAACAGCGCCGCCTTCATCGTAGGGCCCCGATAGTAATTGTTGCAGTTCCCACTGGTCGAGTTCGCGGGTTAACTGAGAAAGACTCGATGAGGCTTCTTGGAACAGGGACTCGTCGGCTTCTAACTCCAGCAGTTCTAAAATAGCTTTAGCATCTTCCAAGCTCGTTTGCCAGCCGCGATATTGGTCTAAATGAGATTTGAAGTCATTAAGTTCTTGGAGGGTTTCTTGAGCTCGATCTTGGTCGTCCCAAAATGCTGGTTGGGCGCAGATTTGCTCTAAGTCTTGAATTTTGGCTGTGAGTGCGGGGATGTCAAAGATAGTCCTGGGTTGCACCCAGTCGATCGGACAATGTTTCGATATTGTGTTTGATGTCTAGAACTTCCACTGTGAGTTCTCCTAGTTGTGGGGTGTATTTTTAAGTTTAGCTGAAATTGGGATATTTCAACAAACAAAATGTTATTGCTTCTTCCTGATTAAATATAGTGCCAACCCGTTGAATTAAAAACTTTACCGCATTAAAAATTCAAAAAAAGTTGCTATAATCTAAAATCAGGTTAACGATCTCGATGGAAGTTAACTGCTATGATTTCCCCAGAACTAAAATTAAGCTTGCCGTCCACCGAAGACCTGCCATGTTCGGACGATACTCCTGTGGATAACGAAGACCAGAATCTGCTGCCGAACCTATTGTTGTTTGTCCTGACCAGCATTTGGTCGGCTCGCATGGATTGGTACTTTGGGGTGGATATGGCGGTGTATCACACCACAGGAATCAGTCCCAAAGTGCCTGTCGTCCCCGACGGGTTTCTCAGTTTGGGGGTGGAGCGCCGAAAAGGAGGCAAATCTCGCCGCAGCTATGCTGTCTGGGAAGAAAACGAGGTTGTGCCGATCTTAGCATTGGAAATGGTGTCTCACAAACCCGGTGGAGAGTACGACGAGAAAATGTCGATTTATACCGGGTTAGGGGTTTTGTACTACATTATTTACAACCCCGAATTTTGGCGACGCGATCGGCATCAACCGTTTGAAGCCTACAAGCTGATTGACGGGCAGTATCGGCAGCAGATTGGCGAACCCTATTGGATGCCAGAAGTGGGACTGGGCATGGGGCGATCTCAGCAAGTTATTGGGGGCATCGAGCAAGAAATTCTGGTTTGGTACGACGAGTCAGGAAATGCCTATCCCCTGCCCGATGCAGTGGCGGGGCAGATGCGCGAACAGTTGAGAGTAGAACAACAGCGAGCTGAGGGTCTACAACAGCGGGCCGAACGCCTAGCTGAGTATTTGCGATCGCAAGGGATCGATCCCGATAACCTGCCTGAATCGTGACGTGAAATTCGATCGGCTTGAGCGCATTCTTCCTTGTGACTAATAGACCTCTTGCGAAAGTCTCAGGCGAGCTCTAATTTAGTCTTTAAAGAAAGTTCATAATTATAAATACCAGCGATC